>CAYWNG010000487.1:0-1591 GCA_964458685.1 uncultured Pirellulaceae bacterium | reverse complement strand
TCGAGCTTAGGAATGATTGGGTTGGTAAGAAAATGTAGGCAAGAAAATGGAGTAGTAAAAAAATCGGGCAGCTTCCAGAGGCAAGGGCTCACGCGAAGAGGCAAAGGAGCTTCTGAGAGGCTTCCTTCTTTGGTTTTTCGTGCTCGTACGTGAGCTAAGTCGAATACGGTGCTCGTGATCGAATCCCATCTTTCCAGTACAATTACGAGCGCCATTTCATTGACCAGGACCGCAAGTTTTGGAACCGGTCTTCAATAAAGACAACATTAAAAGTTATGTGCTGGGATCAAATATGCCAGTCTGTTGACTCCGTCGACTCTGGTACTAGCATAGATGTTGCTTTTCGTCATGATGAGAGAGCTAGAAGCCCCGATAACCAGGGGAACAGTTGTCTTAGCTACATCAATGAGCAACGAAACGAGAAACTCGCGTGCAGGTGATGAAGTTACCAAGCAACTTGATGCTTAGTCGAAGAATGATGCCGCTCATTCTCGCGTTGCTTCCGCTGCTGGTAATGACTCGCTGGGCGGCTAAAGAGCTTCCGTTAGGTTCAGCTTATGTGAATCGATCAGCTACATGGCTCGACGATCGCTTTGTGCTGATTTCTGAAACCTCCTCCCCTGGGCGGAACCGATGGGGAGCCCCGAACTCCTCAAAGCTATATTTGTTTGATTGCCAGCGAAACCGATGGTTCGACCTGCAAGAGAGGTTGAGAGTCGCTGAGTTCGATACTGAGTTGCCATTCACGACAGTAGATAACTGCTTCTGCTTCCTTGATCAACAGGAAAGACTCCTCAAGCTGGACCCCTTAGACGAGAGTTTCTCTGTTCAAAGTTGGCCTGTTGGGTGGAAAACGGGAGTAGTCGTTGGAAATCAGTACTACATCTTCAGAGGACGATGTCTGGACGTTGTTAGTGGCGAAGAATACGAATTTAAGCGTAGTGAATCAAATGGTATGACTCCCGTAGAAGGATCCAGTTCAATCATCCTCTCCTATCAATACTCAAATCCGGAATCACGGTTCAGTGCAGGTATGGGATCGAACAGTGCAGACATCACGATGTCTGTTGAAGGACTGGTTGTTGAAGCAGCAACAGAGAGCATCGAACCAGTAGTAGACGAATTGGCAGAATATTCTCAAGACGATTCGATTCAACTAGATCTACCGGTTCTGACTCAACAATTTTCAGCAGATGCGATCGATCGCCCCGAATTCTTAGAGTATGAGTGGTATGACTTGGAAATACAGCAGGAAGCGATTCTGGCGGGACGTGATCCCTCAGACCTTGAACTGCGAGTTCTGTATTCCATCACGGACGGACAAGCAAAACAGATTGCGAAGTGGGTGGCCGATCACGACTACAGCTATGTACGTACCGGCCAAGGACTCATCGCGGATCTGCAAGCCAGTGGCAAGAAGATTGCAGTGAGGGATGGCAGTACAGGAGAGTTAATCCGGACCATTAAACTTCTACCTTCACTAGCGAGACATTTCCAATTTGAACATGGTGTAGTTCTATTTTTCGATCGAGGGCACCGCGTCGTGATAGCCTTAGATGTTATCAGTGGAGAGCAACTTCCGTGGCTGACC
>CAYWNG010000486.1:0-5401 GCA_964458685.1 uncultured Pirellulaceae bacterium | reverse complement strand
GGTTGAAACTCTGATTTCTCGACTGTCAACAACTGAGCTACTTCACTTGCGTTAACCTGCGTGGATGTTGACTGACTGGAAAGCGTCTCTTGTTGCGGAATCTCTTGCGGCGGCGCAGGATCGACATCGCCAGACAGTTGCACTTCAACTCGACTGAGCAAGGTTTGCGAGTCCTCGCCGGACAATTGAATGATCGTCATCGGTTCGTTGGTGAAACCGAAGCGATTTGAGTAGTGTACGAGAGCCAGTATCAGCAAGGCCGAGAGGTGCACGACAAGGCTGACAAGTCCAGCAACCACGCGCCGATTCTCTAGCTGCCGCAAGATCGACACAAGCCAGCGGGGCTGGGTTGAATGCTCAGAGTTCTCCTCGTCGTTTGGAGAAGCCAGGTCTGTATCGCTCGGCATTGCGACTTCGACGACCAAGGAATCATCGATCGGATTAGCTCCTGAAGGATCTTTCGAACCAGGAGCGGCAATGGGGCTACGATCGCTACAACCCACCGTTTGATTTTGCTGCGTGGGAAGTGGCGGCGCGACTAGTTCGGTACTATTGGATTCCGATCGCATTTGCCGATGCCAGATAATCGTCACGATTGATACATCCCGTCGATTGACAACGGACGGGACGTACCTTAACAGACTATCTTAGCTCGCAGTAGCGTGAGTTTCTCAACAAAGCGGAGAACTTATTGGCTTGCGAGCTGCGGTTCGGCGGTATCGGCTTGCGGGTTAGCAATCTTAGCAGCCAAAACAGTTGGTGTACTCGCCGTCTCGGAATCCGCGGACTTGGCCGAAGAAACTTGAGAAGGCGTCTCGTTAGCAGCACTGCTTGGCTTAACTCTGAATAGCAAAACGTAGATCGCGGGCAAGTTGATTAGAGTCAGGAATGTGGCAATCGACAGGCCACCCATGATGGCAACCGCCATTGGTCCCCAGAAAATACTTCTGGTCAAAGGAATCATCGCCAGAATTGCTGTCGCCGCAGTAAGAATCACAGGACGAGCACGCCGAACTGAGGATTCGATCACCGCCTCCCATTCGCTCAGGCCATGCTCAACATCTTGCGAGATCTGATCCACTAGAATCACGGAGTTTCGCATGTCCATTCCGGCTAGAGCGATCACGCCCAACATCGATACGAAACCGAATGGCGCGTCGAAAAGATGCAACGCAGCCACAGCACCGATCAGGCCCAACGGCGAAATGCCGAAGATCAAGGCCATCTTCTTGAACGAGTGAACTTGAGACATCAACAAGACCAACATCACCAGCACCATGACTGGAAACACTTTGAAGAGAGCTACGTTAGCTTTGGCACTCTCTTCAATCGCACCAGCCATTTCCACACGATAGCCAGCGGGCAGCTTATCGTAAACAGGTTTCAGTTGCTTGTTGATGCGTAGACTAACATCGGGAGCTTGATTGCCCGCGGCAATGTCACATCGAACATTCAGCATCCGCTCTTGATTGCGACGCCAAATGATCGGCTCCTCAGAACCCGTCTTTAGCCGTCCCACTTGACTCAGTGGAACAGGTTTTCCAGCTTGAGTGAAGAGCGTAAGATCCATCATGTTGTCGAGCTTTAGGCGTTCTTCAGGAATCGCACGTGCGACCACCGGGACTGTCTCGGTGCCATCGCGAAACTCGGTGAGCGTCGTTCCGGAGAGCATGGTTTGAAGCGACGTCTCGACCTCTTGTGGCGATAGGCCAAGCAATCGAATGCGATCTTGGTCCAACTCGATCTCTAACGACTTGGACTTCTCTTCCCATTCCAAGTTCACATCAACGGCAGCCTTGTCTTGGCGCATGATCGATCGAATCTCGTATCCAATCTTGCGAACTTCAGTCGGGTCTGGTCCGATGATGCGGAATTGAACAGGATAGGGGACTGGTGGTCCAAACTCCAAACGCGACACTCGAATTGAAGCATCGGCGAAGCGTCCATCCAGCTCGAAAAGCTCCTTAAGATGTCGACTCAGTTCTTCTCTGGCATAAATGCTGGATGTCTGAATAACAATCTTGCCAAAGCTTGGATTCGGAAGCTCAGAGATCAACGAAAGGAAGAATCGGGCCGCGCCTGCACCAGTGTAGCTGGTGTAGTGATTTACCAATGGCTCAGGTTCGCCCTCCCGAGTCTTGGTAAAGGGCAAAATCTCCGATTCAATCTTGGCTAACATTTCTCTTGTAGCTTGAATCGACGTGCCTTCATGCATATGGACATCGACCAAAAGCTCTAATCGGGACGAAGTCGGAAAGAACTGTTGCTTCAGCTTCGTAAAGCCGAACACAGACGCCATGAAGAGCACCAGAGTCAGCGAGACTACCTTCAATGGATGTCGAACGCAGGTCGTGATTAAGCTACGGAGGACTCGATGGAACGTGCCTTGGTAAGCTTGATGCGAATGTGCCTCCTCACCAGCCTTACGCTGAAAGTTTGGCAGCAGCATGACACCTAAATGCGGCGTGAAGTAAACCGCGACAAACCAACTAACAACCAGCGCGATCCCCACGACCCAGAAAATGCCGCCCGCATATTCTCCGGACGAAGAGTTCGCAAAGCCGATGGGCAGGAACCCGGCTACAGTAATCAACGTTCCAGACAACATCGGAAACGCAGTCGATGTCCATGCGAAACTTGCAGCGCTGATGCGGCTCCATCCTTCTTCCATTTTGACGGCCATCATTTCGACCGCGATAATCGCATCGTCCACCAATAGCCCCAGCGCGAGGATCAGTGCTCCAAGCGAAATGCGGTCTAGGTTCATCTCCAAGGTGTACATAATGAGTAGCGTGATCCCCAGGACAAGCGGAACACTAAGCGCTACAACAATCCCGGTTCGCAAACCAAGGCTCAGAAAGCTGACGACCAAAACGATGATCAGAGCCTCAAAGAAAGCTCGTAGAAATTCGCCTACGGATTCCTCTACCACGCGAGGCTGAAAGGCTATGTTGCCAACTTCAATACCCGATGGTAGCTCGGCCTTGACACTTTCCATGGCTGCGTTGAGCGATTCGCCTAACTTCAAGACGTTGCCGCCCTTACGCATCGATACACCAACTACGACCGCTGGCTTTCCATTAAACCGGACGATATAGCTCGGTGGATCGACATAGTCTTTTCGAACTGTAGCGATATCCTTGACGTGAAAGACGCGTCCGCCGGCTTGAATGGGAACCTCTTCGATCTGTTCAACTCGATCAAAGTCTCGTGTCACGCGGACATTGATTCGTTCGTTGGCTGTATCGAAACTGCCCGAGCGAACCATGGCGTTCTGACGCTGGATAGCTTCGAAAATCTGCTGCGGAACCACGCCCAATGCAGCTAGTCGTTTGTGTGAAAACTCAACAAAAATCTGTTGATCTTGATCGCCAACGATGTCCACCTTCTCCGCATCGTCTACGCGAACCAGTCGAGTACGTATCGTCTCTGCAACCTTCTTGAGCTCAGCGTACGAGTACTCGGGACCTTGAATAGCGTAGATCGCCGAGTAAACATCGCCGAACTCATCATTCACGAAAGGACCGATGACACCACGAGGTAGGAGCGGTTCCATGTCGCGAAGTTTTTTGCGAACTTGGTACCAAACATCCTCGACTTTTTTGGATGGAACAGAGTCCTTCAGTTGGACCATGATCTGACAATTTTCAGGCAAGCAATATGTCTGAAGAAAGTCGAGATAGGGAGTCTGTCGAAGCTTGTTCTCAATCTCGTCGGCAACCTGCTTTTGCATCTCCTCCGCAGTCGCCCCAGGCCACGCAGCATTGACCACAATCGTCTTGATCGTGAATGAAGGATCTTCAGCGCGTCCCATGCGAAGATATGCCATGACTCCGGCAACTCCGCATGCCAACATCAGGAAGGTCGTGAATGCCGGATGTGTAACAGCCCAATGAGACAAGTTGGACACATGGCCTGTGAGGTACTTGCCCTCGGCCTTACCAACTTCGGCGGATGGATTGTCATTGTCGGTATTTTTTGTCATCGCTGATGAGTCCTGAAGAGGCTTTATCATGGCTGCGACTGATTCCACAATCTGACTTTGACGTCCTGATCAACTCGCTGCACACCAGCACTGACAATCCAGTCGCCGGGTTTCAGGTTGCCTGTGACAAGAGCCGTATTGGTTTGATAAGCTTCGACATGTACGGGGATCGATTGAACGGCACCTGTTTCCGTATCTATCTTCCAAACGATCGTTTGATCGAATTGCTTAGCCATGGAGGACATGGGAATCTGCAATCGATTCGACTGATCGGATACCAATTCGATTGAGGCAGTCATACCAGGAGAGAGATGTTGAGCTGGTTCGATGAGCTTGAACTTAGCATCAAAGGTTCGCGTTATGGCGTCGGCCATTGGTGAAAGCTCTCGCAGTTGAGCGTCCATCTTGACCTCGGAGTTCGACCAAATGGATGCGATGGCCTTGCTAGTTTGCAAGAGAGCGACTTGATTCTCTGGAACGTTGACTAAGACTTCCAGTTCTGTTCCTTGCATCAGTGTCAGTACCGGTTGGCCAACGTTGACAACCTGACCCACTTCGCCGCTCAACGCAACCACTTGACCGTCTCGATCAGCTCGCAGATCACAATAGGTCCGCTGATTCTGCACGACCTCAAGTTTCTTCTTCGCAGAGACTAAGCGAGCTCTCGCAACATCGCGAGCCGATAGGACCATGTCGTACTCGGATTGACTGATCGCAGAGGTGAATCGAAGTTTGCTCAGCCGGGCCTCTTCGTTGGAGGCTTGCTTGACTTGAGCTTCCGCTGAGATCACATCGGCTTCGGACATTCGCAACTGTAGCTCGGAGTCGACAGGATCGAGACTGAAGAGTAGGTCCCCTTGCTTTACATAGGTTCCAATTTCAACATGCCGCGCGGCGATTTTTCCGGCAACGCGAAATCCCATCGGCGATTGGAATCTTGGTTGCAGCGATCCGGTCAATGTTGTTCGATTAACTGATGCAGTTTGATCGCCAATGCGGTAGCCGCGAACAACCAGCTCGGTGCCGTTGGGATTGAGCTGCGGCTTAAAGGGTTGAGCTTTCAGTCCCTGGCTTTGCGCCAGCGTGTGGTATGCAAATCCGCCACCGACTACGGTAACGATCCCGATGGCTAAGAGTGCTTTCCATCGTCTTTTGAGGTTCATTACTGATCCTCCCTTTGCGATGTGATGATTTGATGAAAGTCGCCTGACAATTGTTGATGGACGCTATCCATCAATTCGATGTGTTGTTGCCAATTCATGAACGGCTGCCAACCGAAGCCATTGCACAAAGAGTTCAAGTGAATACGCATCGCTCGTCCGAAATCGGGAATACCAACTTCTTTGAGCCCTGGACTGGAGTGCGCGAGAACTTGGCTTCCGTAGCAGATCGCCCAGAATCCGAAGACAATCTCTG
>CAYWNG010000485.1:0-5417 GCA_964458685.1 uncultured Pirellulaceae bacterium | reverse complement strand
AAGGCCAAGCTGCTTGGTGGCGAATGGGTCAGCATGGATCAAAAGGAAGTCCGTGGAATCCTGATGAACTGGCTGCGCAACGACAATCCATACTTCTCCAAGGCGATTGTGAATCGCGTGTGGGCGCACTACTTCTCGGTTGGCATCGTCGATCCAGTTGATGACCTGAATCTTGCCAACGCTCCCAGCAACGCTCCGTTGTTTGACTACCTAGCTCGCGAGTTCGTCTCGAATGGCTACGATCTAAAATGGCTTCATCGTCAAATTCTCAACAGCGAAGCTTATCAAAGAAGCTGGCAGCCCAATGAAACCAACCGACTCGATCAACGCAACTTCAGCCACGCTCAGCTAAAGCGACTGCCGGCCGAGTCGGCTTATGACGCGATTTACATGGCGCTAGCTAACAGCAAAGTTGCTGATCAACTGGTGAGACTTGAAGCCGATCGCGCGGTAACTCAAGGCGGTGCGAGTAAGCAGGATCGCAACGATCGCAATCCCTCAGCCTACGCGCTGCGGATTTTCGGTCGTAGCGTTCGCGAATCCAACTGCGATTGCGATCGGTCGAACGATCCTAGTCTTTTGCAGACCGTGTTTTTGCTCAACGATCAAGACATCCATCGTTGGCTCAGCGATCCGAAAACCAGTTGGACGTTCGAAGTCGCGGACAAGTTCGGATGGCGAGCCGCCAAGCCCGTTGTCCCCAATGAACAAGCTGCCAAACAGTTGGACCAACTTGTAAAGAAGTATCAGCAACAGTTAGCAGATGTTGATAAGCAGATCGCTGATGCCGAAGCCAACAACCGTTCCGACAAAGCAAAACGATTGCGAGATCAAAAGAAGCAGCGTCTTCAACAGATCGAATCCTTCGCTCGAAAGAACAATCTTTCTGACGAAATGGCTCAGATGCTACAGCAAGACATCGCCGCAAGCCAATCGCCTGAGGACGGGCAAGCTATAGCTTCAACTGGCATGTCCTCCGATCAAGCCACTTGGATCACAGAGAATGCCTACCTGAAGACGTTGAGCCGTTTGCCCAACGAAAGCGAAAAGTCAACGGCGATCGCTTTTCTAACTTCTGAGACTAACCCCATCAGCGCGGTCCAGAGCTTGATGTGGAGCTTGGTCAACACCAAGGAATTCATACTCAATCACTAAGCCAAAAACCACGCTACCAACCACGCTACCAACTAAGCCACCATTTGAATAACTGAGAGATCAGCATGAAACTCTATCAAACTTGTGACGGCCAGTCCCGTCGAGATTTCATCCGAGTCGGCGCATTGTCCTTTGCGGGATTGTCTTTGTCCAACTACATGCAACTGGCAGAGGCAGGGCAGGTCGCTGACAGCAAAGGTAAAGCGGCAATTTTTATCGACTTGTCGGGAGGCCCTTCGCATATCGACACCTTCGACCCCAAACCCGAAGGAAAGAAAGAGATTCGCGGTACATTCAATGCGATTGAGACGAACGTTTCAGGCATCCGAATCAGCGAACATCTTCCAAAGCTGGCGAAGTGCGCAGACAAGTACACGATCCTTCGCGGTGTCTCTCATACTCTGGCCGCGCACAATCTTGGGTCGGAGTATATCAACACCGGCAGTCGACCTTTGGCTTCGTTGGAATATCCCGGATACGGTTCCGTGATCTCCAAAGAACGGCCCGTTTCACCGGAGATTCCGCCGTTTGTCGCGATTCCTCGAGGCAACCAGCGTGCGGGCTTTTTGGGCATTCAATACGGGCCGATGAATACCGGAGCCACGCCTACGGCTGGCAAACCTTTTGGCGTCCGTGGCATTACGTTGCAAAACGGCTTGACCGTGGATCAAATCCAGCGACGCCAAGGGCTGCTGTCCGATCTCGATAAGACGTTCCAACATATCGAAGACAATCACCAGTTACTCACTGGCTTGAATCGATTCAACGAGAAGGCTTTTGACATGATCACCAGCCCTCAAGCTCGCCAAGCCTTTGACGTATCCAAAGAAGACGCAGCCTTCGCTCAGCAGTTCGACAACGAACCTTTCGCGCAAAGCTGTTTGTTGGCGATTCGTTTGATTGCGTCCGGCGTCCGATTCGTTTCTATTCAATTGAACGGTTGGGACACTCACACCGACAACTTTACCAAGCTCAGTACTCAGCTTTTGCCAAAACTGGATTCGGGCCTTTCAGCGCTTTATGTTGGCCTTGAGCAGCGTGGCCTGTTGAGTTCCACTTCGGTGATGTGCACCGGTGAGTTTGGTCGCACGCCTAAAATCAACGATCGATCCGCAGAAGGCGGTCGCGATCACTATCCTCGCTGCATGTTCATGCTCATGGCAGGTGGCGGCATGAAAGGCGGCCAAGTGATCGGCGAGAGCGATGAAGACGGCGCTGGCCCTAAGCATGAGGCCATCCGACCTGACGATGTCGCTGCATCGTTCTATCATAGCTTGGGCATCGATCCCAAGATGGAGTATCACACGGAAACAGGCCGCCCCATCACTTTGGTCCGCGACGGCAATGTGATCCCGCAACTGTTTGCGTAGGTAGCTTTCGCTGCCAAGCGGTAATTTTGAACGTAGCTTCCGCTGCCAAGCGGAAGAAAAAAGATGTAAGTCTCCAGCTTAGTCATTCAACCGTCTGGCGACGGTTGCTACAGGTCTCTTCAACCGTCTGGCGACGGTTGCTACAGGTCTTTTCGACCGTCTGGCGACGGTTGCTACACTGGCGATCTGGCGTCGGTGGCTGCCTTTCTATCAATCCACCGTCTGGCGACGGTGGCTACTTGCCTGTAGGTCTTGCTTGACGAGCCCAATCGAAGCTTGTAGGGTCAGGGCAACGTCATACTTTCTAGCCAGTTCTAGATCGGCTTCAGCGTCATCTGTGCGACCTTGCTTACCTCGCAGAATCGCTCTGCTGAGGTAAGCCGCTGCCATGCGAGGATTCTCTTTGAGAGACTGCTGGATGTAGATCTCGGCTTCATCAAGCTTGTTTGATTCAAGCAAGAGGTTGGACAACTGCAGCGCATGAATTGGATTGGGGCGAATCGCTAAAGCGCGTTGAACACTTGCGATGGACTGTTCCAACTTGCCCAATTCTCTTTGGACCAAGCTCAAATTCGACCAAGCTAAATCGTCTCCTGGGTTGATTTGGACCGCTTGATTCAAATCTGTTTCAGCGTCTGCAAATTTGCCTTGGCGATACCTTACAGAGCCTCGATTGTTAAGCGCATCAGAGTCATTGGGAGTCTTTTCGAGACACTTGCTGTAGGACTTTTCAGCCTGTTCGAATTCGAGATTCAGTTCGTAGGCCACTCCCTTCAGATAGTGCGATCGACCGACTTGCGAGCCGTCATCCTTGATCTGATCCAGGATCTGCAATGCTTCTTCGCCACGACCGCGGTCACACAGTGCCGCAGCACGCTCATACATTTCATCTTCGGTGAGTAACGGCGTTCCGCATCCGATCAATAATGGACCAAGTAGAACAAAGGCCATTGTGGTTAGCAGCAGTTGCGATGAAGAAGCTGATCGAGAGTGCGTAACATTGCTCATTTGGGGAACGCTCGACGATTTGAGGATTCGCCGCTTTCATCTGCGGACTTTCGAGAAGATCGTTTGACTCGCACGACGCGTACAGAGACGTAATCAAGCTCGCTAGAGTCGCCAATGGAGCGAAGCTCAAGGTACAGATAAGTCGCATCGGTAAGAAGCGGAACTAACTTCTCAGCCTCTTTGATGTTGGCAACAACGACCCAGTTCAAGCCAACTTCTCGATTGAGACGGAGGAAATGTTCGACACACTTCTGCGACTCGGCGATCAAAACAACTGACTTGGCCGTTGGGTTCCTTGGCTCAGTCTGAGTATCAGATGCTCTTTCCACTTTCGATTGCAAGTCGTCAATTACGTCAACCTTTGAATCGTTTACGCTGGATTTGTCTGTCTCGCTTTCGTCGTTAGCCTCAGCTTCTCGACTAAGAGCCAGAGCTGAAGTTGTTAACTGAGAAGATCGAAGAGGTACTGGCCAGTGCCTTCGCAGCCATTCAGCCGACGCGAAGGAAAGGTAGCTGAAGATCATGATCGATCCGAACGTCCACATGCCTAGGAACATACCGATCCCCAAGTGCATTCCCATACCGACGGTCAACATCAGCCATCGGCTTCGCTTAGGCCAAACGAGAAATGAGAACGATAGCTCCCAGGCCACTGTTATGTGCGTGATGATCTCGAGCAATCTTGGAAAGTGAGCGAGCCACGTCATGTCCATCGATTGATATTCGTAGTTGGCTAAGGCTAACCAGGTTGCATTCCCGTTCCACCATGCTTCGCCTTGTAATTTGCCTAAGCCAGCCCAGAGATAGATCACGCAGAGGTGTAGTTGAATCAACCGAAGAGCTATATTTGCCGAGCTCGATGGCTGATCCAGTCGCGGCTTGTCTTTGGCAAACTTCAATCGCAGCCAACGATCTACCGACAGGTACTGCATCGCGGGCCCAATGCAAAGATACAGCGTCAGCATGCAGTTGATTTGGTCCAAGCCGAAATTAGCAGGGCTGGTCCGATGCGCGTAGGAAATAGCGATGGCCCAGGTCAAGATCGACGTAACTCGACCGCCCGCTCCCAAGATGAACAGCACGATGATCGCGTTGCAAAGCAAATGAACATTGTCCATCCACGGCTCGGGGACATACCACCAGAGCGAAGGCAAGAAGCCTCCTTCGCGAGATAGAGATACTAGGTCGTGAGAGTTCCATCCGTCTGGACCAAGAAACTCTGTTAAGACCGATCCCCAGACGCAATGCGTGTACAGCAACATACAGCCTGCTAAGATTCGCAAGATACTCAGCGGCAGAGCGTCGACAGGTTGGAAGAAGAAACGATCCCAACTTTCGACCAGCCATTGCAGAGGCTGTTTTACTAATTGAAAGTTGGAAAGTCTGTCCACGTAAATGTGCCTAGGTTCTCTCGTTCATAGGTTTCAGGAGCGATCAGATTGTCGCCGATGAGTATTTCTTGTCGCGAGCTGGGTCGGTGCCGGACCAAGCGAAGCTCGACTTGCTGGAGATTCTGCGTCTTCAGGATCTCATGAGCCAAAGTTTGAATGACGATCTTTCGCTTCGGATCTGACTCTGAGTATCCGCCGAGGAACTCCGTCAACATGAAGTATCGGTGGTAGAGCAATCGTGGTCGCATGCGCTGTTTGTCAGGCATCACGCCATGTTGAATGTCGCCATCTGAAGTCGTACCAACGAACTCAATCAGGGTACTCGCCCCAGGCTCGGGAGCAAAGAAATGATAACCGTTATTCAGATTGGTGGTGTAAAGATAAGGACTGCAAAAAGACCAAGTTGTTTCCAGCGACGCGGAAGTCGGCGGAATAGAAGCCGGCGCGGCGGTAAACGGCAGGCCGCGGTCGCTGCTGCGCGTCTGCTCGACTT
>CAYWNG010000484.1:0-5424 GCA_964458685.1 uncultured Pirellulaceae bacterium | reverse complement strand
GCCCTCCCCGCAAAAGCTCGCATTACTCGCTTTGCGACCCTCCCGCGAAATTGCTGAGTGGTCGTTAGTATGTCTGAGCGCGGGAGGGTCCAAGCAGGAAGTTGCGCCATGGTTGCTGTCTTAACTGATCTCTGGCACGACGTAAGGCGCGCGGTACTCGCGCTTGAGGAAAGAATTGGCTTTTTCAGAGCCCTCGCCGGTGAATTTGCCGCTGGAGACGTCGAACTTCAGGATTGGACTAAGCGAAAGATCCGTCAAGGGAACTTCGTGCGCCGCGATGTGAACCTTCATCTCTTCGTGCAGCGATCCCCACAACGGAAGCTCTTTGGCCATCGCATCAGCGGCATCTGGGGAGTACTTGTTGCCAGCTCGAAACGCTACGTTGGCTAGATTGCACCAGCCAGTCGAATAGTTGCCCACTTCGACGTCGGTGTTGAGCGCCTTAACATCGCGGCTTCGCACGCAGTCAAGAAAGTTCTGTTGGTGCAGCTTGTTTCCACTGTTGCCTTTGAACTCGCGGACAATTTTGCCCTCACGATCGAAGGCGACGGCTTTTCCGCGTTGTCCTTCCAATCGACCGCCTTCGCAGTAGGCAATATAGCCACTGCTAGGTCCTGGATTCTTCGGCGAACCCTTCTGTCCCTTCCCGACCGTCAAGTTGGTCAATCCGATAACTGTGGGAACTTCGCCAGTGTCAAAGTAGACCCAGTGGACGTTCGGAGTTTCTCCAGCGTCGTTCCAAGCGATGCGGCCTCCAGCAGCCATGATTCGCGAAGGCAGTTTGACACTGTCCTGGAAGACTACGTTGCGAGCGTCATCCAAAACGTGCACACCCCAGTTGCCCATTTCGCCCGAGCCCGTATTAAAGTCCCAGTGCCAGTCGTACTGGAGCTTGTCGCGGAAGATGGGTTTGTCCTGAGCTGGCCCCAACCACAAATCGTAGTTCAGATCTTTTTCAATCTGCAGCGGTTCGCTCCGTTTGCCGATCGGTTCACGCACGCCGACTCGATTCACTCGGCAACTAACGATCTTGCCGAGAGCTTTCTCTTGATGCAGAAACTTTTTGATCTCAGCTTGCATCGGGTCAGAACGTTGTTGAGTTCCGACTTGGCAGATGCGGTTGTACTTGCGAGCCGCCTTGACGGTTTGATCACCTTCCCATTGAGAATGAGACAGCGGCTTTTCGACGTACACATCTTTACCAGCTTGCATGGCCCAAATCGCAGCCAAGCAGTGCCAATGATTCGTAGTCACAACAAAGACTGCATCGACATCCTTGAGGTCTAACAACTCACGCAAGTCGGCAAATGTTTGAGCCTTCGGATAGCTGCGACTGGCGTTGTAAACTCTGGCCCCGTCTGGATCGCACAAGGCCGTGACAGCGACACCCTTGACGTCGCTCAGCGCCTTCATATGCTCCCCAGCTCGCCCACCGCAGCTAATGAAGCCGATTCGAATTTCATCGTTAGCCATAGCTCGCGCACTTGGCTTTGGGAAGGTCCACGCCGCACCGACAACTGCTGCGGTTCCCAGAAGTTTTCTGCGATTGATTCGAACAGTCATGGTAGGACTCTCTTGTTTTTGAAGTGAGTTATGCGAGGAGGCGAGAGTGAGCATTCTAATCTTGTTTATGGTCTTCAACTACCAGAATTGGGTGGGTTGAGGAACGAAACCCACGAACTCCCTGTACAATTCAGCGCATCAGAACTTCAATTCTCCTTATCACTCGCCGCTACGATTTCACTCCACCGCGTAACACACGCCGCGGGTCTACTTCTTGATCAACTTGGTTACCCCACCGGCGATCAAGGTCGCTACGTTGGCAAGGATCACAGGCAGTATCCAACCGCCCGGCGATGCCAAGTACTTGGGTCGCCAAACGGGATCAAACTTCTCCTTGTACTGCCGCAATCCTTGAAAGTTATAGAAATGCTCGCCGTGCTGAAAGGCTATTCCAGCGACTCGATTCCAAAGCGGCCCCAGTCGATGCTGCTCGACTCCTGAAAGTGGCGCCATGCCTAAATTGAACCATTCAAAGCCTTCCGCCTTGCCCCATAACATCAATTGAATAAACAGATACTCCATGCTGCTTCGGGGAGCATCGGGAATGTGTCGCATCAGGTCGATGGAAAGCTCCGTTCCCGGCGATCCCATCCATAGATTCGCGAACGCTACGAGTTGCCCCTGCGGATTGCGCAAGGTTGCGATGGCACATCGGCTAAGATAATCGCTGTCGAAGAAGCCAAGTGAGAAGCCCTTTTCGGCGGCGGTCTTCTCCCTGAGCCAAGCGTCCGAGACGGATTTAAGTTGTGCAATCAACTCGCTCGATTGTGGAGCTCGTTCGACAGCAAAGACCAAACCACTTTCGACCGCTTGATTGCATGTCTTGCGAATACCTTTACGCGAGCCGCCTTCCAAGCCGAATTGCTTCAAGGGTACGCGAGCCTCTTCGCCTAGCTTGAGAAGTGACAGCCCCATATCGACATACTGAGACAAACGATCAGCGTCGACTTGATAGAACACAGGAACGCGACCACGCACATCGCAAAGCTCGTAGAACTTCCACGCTAGCTCTCGGCTCTCGTCTTCTGTTCCAACCGGATCGCCCATCGTTATCAAGCAATTGCCTTGAGCGCCATACATGATGAAGGCGGATTGAGTTTCGTTCCAGAGAATCTGCTTGTCGCCCAAACCAACCAAGTGTGCATAGGTCTGCGTGTGGCCGTCGGCAAGCTTCATAGCCGTAGCTACATCCTCTGGTGAGGGCCGCGGTGGCGAAACGCGCGCAGGCGACATCAACTTCCAACACGCCAAGACAAGTACGACGACAATACTTCCAGTAACCGCGCGAAGCGATCGCGGCGCGTCACCATCAAAGGCAAATCGCCACCAAAGATCCTGCGAGTACTCGACATGCTTGTGCGCGAATAAGGTTAACCAAAACACGCAGACGAGTACGGTCACAATGGCTAAAACCCATTGAACGTTAAACGAACCGCTCAGCCAGCCACCGCGTCGATAAAAGAACTCTCTACTCGGCCAGAACATCATCAACATCACTGCGAGAATCCCAGCTTCTTCATAGTCAATTCCTTTGACTAGCGAAATGCCGATGCCGCAGACTAGCAAACCAATCGCAGCTAGATAGGCTGCGTGGATGCGCCGCTGTAGACCGCGAGCTAACACCATCAGCAGCACGCCAATCACGCTGCCAAGAAAATGAGAGAACTCAATCGCTGGTAGAGGCATGAAGCTCTGAAGCACACGTAGACGCGTCTCTTCCGAGGGCAGGGCTCCCGACAAAAGCAGCACAACTCCGGCGGCGAAGACCGAGACTGACAATAATCGTGGAGCGACTGCTTTAGTCCACTTTCCAATCGTCGATGCTCCTCGCGAGACACGCAGCCAATTCTTGCCGATCTCCGAGATAGTTAGGAACGCTAAGGCACACAGCAGCGGAATCAAGTAATAGATCACGCGAAAAGCCAATAGTGATCCCATGAGTTCCTGAGACTTGGAATCATCCAGCAACCAAATCAGCACTAATTCGAAAACTCCTACACCTCCAGGCGAGTGCGAAAGTGTCGCCGCAACTAACGCCAGCAGATAGACTGCGAGAAAGCGGCCAAAATCAATCTCAAGCGACTGAGGCAAAAGAACGAATAGAACGGTAGCGGCCACCGTCAAGTCACAGCAACCAATAGCGATCTGCGTAAGCGCCATCTTCGGGCTCGGCGGCAACAACTCGACATTTCTAATTGCCAGCGGCTTGCGCCGCCAAAACGCGAACACAAGATAACTCACTACGGCCAGCCCCATCAGCACGCCAAGCATTCGCGGACTGCCGATTGGAATGCGAATGGTCTCAGGCAACTGCATCGGATAAATCGTCAAGGCAATTGCCGACAACGATAGCAGGCCTAACCAGAACGTAGAGGTCAGTACCAACATCAGCTTAATGATCTCAACGGTCGACAGCCCCCACGATGTATAGAGCCGCAAGCGAACGGAAGATCCACCCACTAAAGATCCAAAGCTATTGCTCACCGAGAAGCCGAGCAATGCTGCGGTAGCTGTTTGCTTCCAGCCTAGCCAGTGCTGAATGTATCGCAAACCCAATGCGTCGTAGCCAACTAGAATTGCATAGCTCAGTGCGGTAAGGGCCACTGCCAACACTAGTCGGGAAGTGCTAATGGCGTTGAGGCTATTCAGTATGTCTCGAAGCTGGTACTGCTTCAACTCATGATGAAGAAGCCAAAATGCAAGGGTCACAACAACCAATGCAAAGATTGCTCCCCATCGTCTCCGCAACGCTTCCAACATAAATGGCTCGCCACTCCTATCTAGACTTAATTGTGTGATTGTTCAGAACACCCGAGTTATCTTGCTGGTGAGCCCACGAACGACAGTGGCCCGCGTAGCGATAGATTTCTCACCCTGAAATTGCTCCGCAGTGTTCTGCTGAGCCCTGTTCTGCTTAGCACTCAACAGAACATTGTAGACTCCATCCAACGAATTGAGGATGACACGAAGATTGCTCAGGTTGAACCCGGATCTATCACCAACTTTGGTCCACAATCGGAGGATGTTTTTCGGCTCGGTCGCAAATGAAAGAGCCTATCGCCGCTGCTGAGTTCACCTTCGCAAGCTATGATTACGATTTGTCGAGTCTTGCGTTCGACTCGATTTCTTCTTTGCATTTCACGACTTTTCGAGAATAGACGAACATGCTGATCGGTGAACTAAATCTGATCGACCTAAGCTCGCGAGCACATTTGAATCAAGTCAAGGCTTATACCATGAGCTTCATTCTGGTTCTATCTGCGTGCATCTTTCCTGGTTGTTCTCCGAAGGAGGTCAAGCCAGTCGAGGCACCAGTGCCTGAAGTTAGCATCCAGTTGCCTGAAAAGAAGAAGATCACCGAGTTCTTCGAGTATATCGGGCGAACTGAAGCTCCTGAGTTTGTTGAAGTGCGTGCTCGAGTCACGGGATATCTAACCAAGATTCACTTCACAGATGGAAAAGAAGTCGCAGCCGGCGAGCCGCTCTTTGAGATCGATAATCGCCCCTACCAGTTTGCGCTGGACAATGCCAAGGCTAGGCTCAAGCAAGCCGAATCGCAAGATAGACTGGCTAACTTAACGCTGGAACGCAATAAGCCACTGCTAGCCAATAACGCAATCGCCAAACAGGATTGGGATGAGTTGGTCGAGAAGCAACTGAACGCCGCCGCAGAAGTCGCATCTGCCCAAGCTGCCGTGGCACAGGCCGAACTGGATCTTGAGTTCTGCAGCATCAAAGCACCAATCGCTGGAAGGCTGAGCCGTGCGAATGTCACTGTCGGCAACTTGATCTCAAACTCGCAGATCAACGCTCAGCCGCTAACGACCATTGCGGGTGTTTCACCAATTCATGTAGCCTTCG
>CAYWNG010000483.1:0-5441 GCA_964458685.1 uncultured Pirellulaceae bacterium | reverse complement strand
GAATCTAAAGAACCCCACGAAGATTGACTTCTCGCCCGCCGGTCCGTGCAATGATGAAATCGGGCCGCATGGTTGCATCGGCTACTACGAGTTTCCCGCTGAAGGCAGTCGATCCGCAGTGAAAGTTACTTGGCACGATGGAGGAATTCGGCCATCGCAGCCCGCGGATTGGCCAAGCGACATGAAGTTCCCTTCGCGCGGTGTCCTGTTCTTTGGCGACCAAGGAACGTTGTTCTGCGGTGGAGCCGGGGGTGCTCCGCGACTTTTGGGCAACAACAAGTTTCCTACGCCTCCCGCTTCGATTCCGCGCGTTAAGAGTCACGCTCGCAATTGGCTAGATGCGATTCGCGGCGGAGATCCCGCTGGAAGTAACTTCGGCTACGGTTCGCGATTAACAGAGATTGCCTTGTTGGGCGCTCTTTCGTTACGAACACGTCAAGCGATCCAGTGGGATGCAGCGAACATGAAAGCTGTCGGCAACGATGCTGCGGACGCGATCATTCGCGAAGCCTATCGCGATGGCTGGCAATTGAGTTAAGCCTCATCTCGCTCCAAATCGTTTCCATTACCGCATCTTTGATGCACTTAGATTCTCTTCATTTCCTTTGTCCTGGTCCAAGTCATGATTATCAACCTTCGAATGCTCCTTCAGTCGCATCAGCTTACTCGCAGTCTTGCCAGCATCCTGATCACCGCTGGTCTCGTTGTCGGCTCCAGCTTTACATCCGGCCCGAATTCAGGCTTGATGGCTGACGAAGGCATGTACCCGATGAGCGAGCTGAAGGGGTTAGACTTAGCCGCGCGCGGAATTGAATTGACCGCGGACCAGTTGTTCAATCCAAATCAAGTCAGCTTGGTCGATGGCATTTGTCGCGTGAATGGATGCACAGGGTCGTTCATTTCTCCCGAAGGCTTGATCATCACGAATCATCACTGCGCTTACGACGCGATTCAACAGGCCAGTACAGCTAGTCGCGATCTCCTGGGTGATGGTTTTCAAGCCAAGACTCGCAGCGATGAAATACCTTCGCCAGGCTACGTTGTTCGAATCACAGAAGACTACCGCGATGTATCGCAGCAAGTTTTAGAAGTCGTTCAACCCGGCATGGATTTTCTTGCTCGCACCAAAGCGATTCAAAAGCGAAGTCGCGAACTGGAGCGTCAAGCCGAAATCGATCATCCAGGCTTGCGTGCTGAAGTCGCCGAGATGTTCACGGGCAAAACGTACGTCATGTTTCTGTACACATTTCTCAAAGATGTTCGACTGGTCTTTGCACCACCGGCTTCCGTCGGGAACTTTGGCGGCGAAAACGATAATTGGGAGTGGCCCCGGCACACCGGCGACTTCTCGCTGATGCGAGCCTACACGGCTCCCGACGGTAGCTCTGCTTCTTACAACGCAGCCAACGTGCCTTACAAGCCAAAGCGAGTTGTGAAGGTCAACTCCAACGGCGCGAACGAAGGCGACACGGTTTTTCTCTTGGGCTACCCCGGTCGAACCGCGCGACACAAAACGACTAGCTTCCTAAAGTACGAGCAAAAGGTCCGTCTACCGATTACCGTCGATTTGTATGCGTGGCAGATTGAAGAGATGACCAAAGCGGGACTCAACGACCGAGCTGTCGAGATCAAAATGTCCGCGCGGATTAAGTCGTTGGCCAACGTCGAAAAACGAAGCCGAGGACAACTGCAAGGCTTGCAACGCGCCGACATCATCAGTTCGCGACAGGCGACCGAAGATCAAATGCAAAAGTTCATCGATGCGGATGCAGCTCGCAAACAAAAGTATGGCAAGACTCTGACGCAAATCGCGGAAGTGTACGCCGAGCTTGAGCAAAAGTATCCCTTCGAGTTCTGCTTAGAACAATTGCGATCGGCTCCTCGAACCGCTTCAGCAGCCTACTTTTTGGTCGACGCTGCAAACGAACGCATGAAGCCGGATGTCGAGCGAGAATTGCCGTACGCGGACAAGAACATCGAGCAAACGACTCAGAACATTGCCAATGGACTTCGCGACTTTCATGCGCCGACTGAAAAGGTCTTGCTGCGCGGTTTGATTGAACGACTGAAGAAGTTTCCTGAGAGCCAGTCGATCCCTGCGTTGGCTGAACTCATTCGCGATCCATCGAAGATCGACCAGTTAGTCGACTCGACCAAACTTGCCAACGATGGCGTATTGGCCAAGCTTGCCAAGCTGGACAAAAAATCGCTGGCTGAAAACCAAGATCCGATGATCGCACTTCTTGAACAGTTACATCCACTCTATGTCAGCCAACGCGATCTGAACAAGCAACGCGATGGACGACTGAATGAGCTTTACGGATTGCTGTTGGAGATCAAACCCGAATTCTTGAAATCTAGCTTCGTGCCTGATGCCAATGGAACCTTGCGGATCACCACTGGCAAGATCCGCGCGTATTCACCTGCTGATGGAATCGTGAAAACACCAGTCTCGACGTTTCGTGGAGTCGTAGAAAAGACGACTGGCAAAGATCCGTTCATCACACCGGATGTCGTGATGGAGAAGTGGAAGGCCAAACAGTTCGACAACTACGCGCATCCAACGCTGAAGGATATTCCGGTGGCGATTCTCTACGATACCGACACAACTGGCGGTAACTCGGGAAGCCCCGTCTTTAATTCCAAAGGCGAATTGGTGGGTGTGAACTTCGATCGTTGTTTCGAAGCAACGATCAACGATTTCGCTTGGAACACTAACTACAGTCGATCGATTGGAGTCGACATTCGCTACGTTCTTTGGATTGTCAGTACGGTTTACGGAGCGGAACATCTCCGCAAAGAGGTCATGGATCGCTAAAGGCGGCAATTGCCGATGGTTGTCTCGAGAATCGCTGAAGCTCCGATGGCTTCTAGCTTTTCCATGACTTCGATGACCTCTTTACTGCGAACCATCACACGAACGCTACACCATTGAGAATCTTCCAAGGCCATCACGGTTGGCGATTTGAAGCCAGGCGTGATGGCTTCAGCTTCAGCCAACTTGGTTCGCGGGATGTTGTATTCCAGCAGCGAATAATCGCGAGCGATAACGACGCCTTCTAAGCGACGAATGATTCGCTCGGCCATTTCGCTGTGTCGCTTGTGGTGATTTTGAATCAAGACGGTTTCGTAAGTGCCGATGTCGGTCAGGACACGCAATCGATTAGCGGCTAGAGTGCTTCCGGTCTCGACCAAGTCCACGATGGCGTCGGCGACTCCCAGCGAAATCATGATCTCCACCGAACCACTCAGCTCGACCAGATGAGCTTCGACACCTTGCGAGGCCAAGTACTTTCGCGTGACGTTGGGGAAGCTTGTGGCGACTCGCTTGCCGGCAAGATCTTTGCTTGAATTGACAACGTTCGTGTCGGGAACGCATAGACTCAAGCGACACTTGCCAACCCCCAGCGACATTCGAGTGCTGATATCCGCGCGGCTCTCTTCGACTAAGTCGCTGCCGGTGATTCCAAGATCGATCGCGCCTTCGGCGCAGAGTACGGGAATGTCATCGGTGCGAAGGAAGATGATGTCGATCGGTAATTGTTTTACCAGCGCGAACAGGGTTCGCTCTTGCCGACGAAAATGCAGCCCAGCTTGATTGAGTAGTTCACAGGCCAATTCGCTCAGGCGACCCTTACTGGGAATTCCAATGCGGAGGTTGTCAGTCATAACAAAAATCTAAAGGCGGTAATGGTGCGAGTAGTTGAGAGAGAATCCGTTAAGGAAGATGCCTACGAACGGTTTTGACGCTGGCGTTTTTCTTCCAGTCCCGATGTTCCTTCGCGACGAGCCAATTCGTGACGCAAATCGTCAACGGTGACTCCGCGACTGCCCAGGAGAACCCACAGATGGTAGATCAAGTCGCAAGCTTCGTAGACCAAATGTTGATTGTCCGGCGCTGTGGATCGCTGGGCAGCGTCGATAACCTCAGCAGCCTCCTCGGTGATCTTGGCGCCCATTTTGGGAACACCGCCTTGGATCAGCTTGGTCGTGTACGAGCCCTCGGGCATCTGCTGACATCGCTGATGGATCTCATTCATTAGCCGGTCGAGCACATCGGAGGAACTGGAAGAACTGGAATCTGCCATCGAAATCATCGGGGGATGGAGTGGAGTTTATCGTAGGGGGAAGATTATAGCTGCGAGCCCCAATTTTGACACTTCGATAATCCGACTATATTTGACCTTCCCAGAGTGCCTGCGTTCTTTTCCAATCTGGTGGGCAAACTGAATTCAATCGAACCTCCACAAGATGGATCGGTCCAAAACATGGGCGAAAGCCGAAATCCTGACGACTTTTCAGCATGGGTACTGCCATCGTTAAAGAAGTGTTGGTACCTGACCGGTCCGACCTCTAGCGGGAAAACATCGCTGGCCTTGGAGGTCGCGCAGCGCCTGAACGCCGAGATTATCTCGCTGGACTCGATGGCCATTTATCGCGGCATGGACATCGGTACAGCCAAGCCGACGCAGGCTGAACGCGATCTCGTGCCGCATCATCAACTGGACATTTGCGATCCGACCGAGACCTACAGCGTCTCGAATTACGTCTCTACGACTCACCAAATCGCCGCAGAAATCCACTCGCGTGGACGCAACGTGTTGATTTGTGGTGGAACGCCGCTGTATCTCAAAAGCCTGCTGCGCGGCTTGTTCCTCGGCCCGCCAGCAGATTGGGAGTTCCGCAATACGGTCGAACAGGAGGTCCAGGAACTGGGGTCGCAAGTGCTGCGAGAGCGATTGGAACAAGTCGACCCTCTCTTAGCGTTTAAACTTCACCCCAACGATCATCGACGGATGATTCGCGCGTTGGAAGTGGCTAGGCTAACAGGTCGACCGCTCAGTCATTGGCAAGAGCAGTTTGAAAAGCCCTCGGCGGTTAGCGACTGTCCATCGCTTGTGCTGAAGCTCGATCGAGCCTGGCTGCACGAGCTGATCAACCAGCGCGTCGTGCGAATGATCGACATGGGACTTGAGCAAGAGGTCAAAGGGCTGCTGGCTAAGTATGGCGAGCTCAGCCGCACCGCCTCGCAAGCAGTGGGCTATCGCGAGATCATCGACACGATCCAATCTCCTATCGCCTTGGACGAAACGATTGAACTAATCCGTGCCCACACTCGACAGTTCGCACGACGTCAGGAGATTTGGTTTCGCGGACTGAAGGAATTGCAACCGTTGCCGGTGACTCCAGAGACTACACTATCTGAAAAGGCTGACAAAGCCGTTGAGTTCTATTCGATGTTTCCGCAAAGTTGAGTGCTAGGAAAAAATGCCCGTAACTGCCTCCATACGATCCGCGTATATACCATTGCTAAATTCACCTTACGTAAAAGCTCTTTGCTTGACAGCGGCCTTGTGGTCGCCTGTTGCATTGGGGCAAGACACTAAGAGCTCGACTAAGCCAACGCGAGAACAAGAGGTTCAGCGAGGATCGCAGACAGC
>CAYWNG010000482.1:0-5444 GCA_964458685.1 uncultured Pirellulaceae bacterium | reverse complement strand
AAGATGCTGTCAAATCTATTTGGCAGCCTGTTAAGAAAGTATCAAGATCGCGAAAGTTGGCCGTTGCCAAGTCGCATATTGACCTTCATGATTGTTTAGAACTTGAAGGCATCGACGATTGGGAACGAAGAAAAAGTTTAAGTGAGGCAAGTACAACGAGCCCTAGAGTTGTGGTAGCACTCCAGATTGCAATGGTTCGCGTACTTGCCTCGGGCGTAGGCCACCAAGCAATCGGCAAATAAGTGGACTGTCTCCAAACCGCGGTGTGCAGGACTGCCACGACAAAGAGCGTTAGCGTTACAGGGACTCTGAGAGTCTGGCCGCGGAGCTTTTGCAGCATCACAGCGATTGCCTGTAAAGCTAGAACTATGAGCATGATCGATAGAGCGGCTTGTGGACCGAATGCGGCACCGAATAGTGCAAGGCTGAGAGCCGCATCCGTCGTCGATGTTGGCCGTCGGGCGATCGCACCGTAGAGGTCTGTGTGAAGTGAATTAACTTGATCGGCGGCAACAGGAGCGTCGCTCGAAATGGCGACAACGACTTGATCGCCGTTTGCTTCTGAGGCATCGGTCTGGGAGTCGACAACTTCACGAGGCTCGTTCAGAGATGGCGGCGCATCGGTTACTGGCGTTGTCGCGATTGGACTTTCGAACAGGTATTGCAGCAACATTCCAGCGATTCCGCCAATGGCCGCTCCTGCAATTGCAACCCACAGTCCGCTCGGGATGAACGCCGCAATCGAAGGTTGGCGAGATACGATTGGATTGAGATGCGGAAAAATCGCGATTAGAACTATGGTTAAGACGATACAGCCGACGGCAGTGATCAGAGGAACTCGAAAGCGATCCCAATTGATCATCGCCCACGCAAGGAGGATTGCGAAAATGCTCATGTGGAAAAAGTACATCGTCACCAAGTCCCACTTGGTGTACAGAATGATCCACACAATGCCCCGATAGATATTCGGTTCGCGGACCGGTAGATTCTGTCCGCCAGAGAGCAGCAGTACGTAAAAGAAGACGACGAACACAGCCGCTACAATCGCTTCAATCATGGGATAGCGACTGGAGATAGAAACGTTGCACTGGCGACATCGTCCGCGAAGACCGATCCATGCGAGTATGGGAAGATTGTCCTTGCCCTTAATCTTGTATCCACAATTGGGGCACGCTGATGGCGGCCAGAGTAATGCTCGCCGTCGTGGCAATCGATAGATGACAACATTCAGAAAGCTACCGATGCTTGCACCGGTAGCTAGAAAGAGCAGCATCATGATTCCCGATACGCTCTGCAACCGAAGGTGCTCCAAGAAGCTCATGTCGGTTAGTTCGCGAGTCGAGCGCTTGGGCGTAAAGTGGTCGATCGCCATCGATATGGCCGGGGCAATGACCATATAGAGGACAAGACCCACCATCAACACCACGATGATCCAATTCCACGAAAACTTGTGCGAGCTAGGCGCTGAGGCAATTTCAGTCGAAGCGGATTCCACGCCATTACTGCTGGCTGAGTTAGCCACGCTTTCTGAGTTGGCTGAGTTGGCAATACTACCCGAGCTGGCAATACTGCTGGAGCTATCAATAGTGCCGGAGTTATCAGTACTTCCCGAGTTGGCCACGTTGTCAGAGTCGTCTGAGTTCAAATCACTTAAGCTGCTCATTCCAATAACCGTTGCAAAAACGCCGTAGAGTAGGAGTGCATAAGTCATTAGTTGTAGCAGATTTGAGCTTGGTGAAATCCATCCCCACAAGCTCGCCGTGAGTGTCAGCAATATCCCTTCGAAAACCAAGCAGGTCGTAACCTTCAGCCGGTTGCGATAAGTCAGCAATGCGCCAAAAGCAAGAGCCAAGGTGACCAGAGCGATTGAGTAAGCGAGCTGGTCTAAGTCCTTGGCACGATATCGTTGCAGGGCCAATAGAGCTGACGAACTGGCGATCCAAACGAGAGTTGGAACGCCAGCCAGCCTCAAATACTCAAGCCCCAAACCGACTTGATCAGCTTGGTCAGCTTGTCCAGACCTGCTGGCTTGAATCTGCTTGCAAAAATGGCTATCGGCAACACCCATCACCGGGGCTCCTTGCAAATCGCTTCACCATAAACGGCGTTCCAACAAACTAGAACTTAGCCCCGCGCGGATATCATCCGCGCGGGAGTTTCATGGAACGACTTAGCTTCGCTTGCGTCGCCAAGCCAATCCGCAAGCTGCCAGCGAAACAAGCATAAATGCACTTGGCTCCGGAACGGCCGTAATTACTCCAAATGCGGGCAATGCAAGGTTCTCAAAATCCGAAGCGCTCATGCCGTGATTAAAGATCAGCCAGAAAGCATCGGAACTAACGTCCATTCCCGTGCCAGGCACGCTGGCCAAGTCGGCTTGGAGCTGAAACATGATGCCGTAGGCACCGAACGGTGCAGAGCTGTCATTTAGAAGATCGAATACGATGTGATCATGGATGTTGCCCGCAGCATCACCTAAATCGATGAACTGAGGATTGTCACCTGTAACGCCCGTTCCGCTTAGTAACAAATTTGCGGTGCTTCCGGTATTGTCCGAGATGGCAATGCTGTTAAGCGCAGGAAGCTCCAGCATGTTTGTGATGGGATTATAGAAGTTGACAAATCCATTTAGACCGACTGATCCAGCAACGGTCGAAGAGTTTAACGCTCTGATCCAAATCCGGTCGTTGGGGTTAACGAGCAGGCTTTCAGTCGCATTGGTGTTAAACCCCGGTTCGTCAGCACTAAAGTCTCCCGGACTGAATGGGTCGAGCACCTCCATCGCTGCTTCGAAGTACATAATACCGTTGGTAGTCAGTCCGACAGGTTCAATGATGATCTTGGACGGGGTGACTAAGTTGTCTAGGCCAAGCTCCAAGTCGCCCGCATGCTGGGCCCGGCCGATACTTGGTAATACTAGCAGCAATAAAGCTGCGCTAAGTCTCAATACAGTTCTCAAAGTTAACTCCTTGAAGTCTAAACTAAGTTGAAAAAACTACTCATCTAGCGACGCAACACGTCCTTCATTTCTACTGCCGTATGCCCACCAGATTTCCTGTGGGACAGTGCTCGAAACAAATCGAACCGAACCATCGACTAAGGCCAAGTTTGCGCCACCGCCAGAGTGCCGACTACTAGCCGTAACAACGAAGTCGCCTTGAGCCTGACTGGTCGCATAGTGGCCAATCAAGCCATTTGGGACTTGAACATGCATGTAAGTTGGCGCGATCAATGCCATGCCGCTTGCCCAGGAACGCCCAATATGGGCTGATTCAAAAATGTGCACGTGGGAGCTGGACATCTGTTGAACAATATTCGGTAGTGGTTCGAATCGTTCAATGATGTGCAACGATCGAAGTCGCTTGTCACCATCACGAATCTGCTGCGCGCTGTTTCCTGTCTGTATTAATCGCTCAGATATAAGTGCTGTGTTCGAAGTGCCGTCGGTAACATCACGGAATCCCATACCTGACCGACTGTGCCATATGATGTTTACTGACGGATGTTGCAGCGATATGACGCCATTGAACATTCCAGGAGTCGATCGCTCCCCAGTAAAGCCACTGGCATAGGATGGCCAACCCGCATTGCCTGCGTAGCTGCTCGGAGCCGGATTAGCTGCGCCGAGTATTAACTCATTGCTAAAGTTGGGCGTATCTGAGGGACAAAGCAGCGTGTCGATCCTCGTTGCAACTGCTCTCGCGTGTGGGTGGGTTAAACTAACCCTGTATCCATTGGCATCGCCGTTGTTGATGGTAAGGTCGAATTGGCTGTGAAGCGGCCCCTGCTCGAAATAGGGCAGCAAGGGAACTATCCAACTGAAGTAGCCCGTTCGAAAGCCACCTTGTCCATTGGATGCTCCAGGACCAATTTGGTTTACCGGAAACTTCTTAGTCGCGCTTTCGTGATTATGCACGGCTAGCGCAAGCTGCTTAAGGTTGTTCGAGCATTGCATACGCCTTGCCGCTTCGCGAGCAGCTTGCACTGCAGGCAAAAGCAAGCCGATCAATATGCCAATAATGGCGATCACGACTAGCAGTTCAACTAACGTAAAGCCCTCAGGCTGATTTCTAAATCGAGTATTCATCGCTTGGGATGTCCTGCGTTTCTTTACGGAAGGAAAACTGAAGTGCATGGCGCTTTCGATCGAAATCGATTCAGAGTAACGGACGGTTCGTAACTGAACTTCGCATCGTTCTATGCAGATGCAATGACCAAGCTTCAACGCTCAACGACGACGCAAGTCTCAATGCGTACGGCGTGTGCCTGAGGCGAAAGAAGAGTTCCTTTGACTTCTTCCAATGCAAAAGCCAAAACATCGACGAATCATCTCGCGATGCTTCTTGAAGAAACTCCAATCAAGATTTACTCGATCGGTGGATCACGGGCGGCAGCCAATGGTGCCTGTAGAGAAGGGGCGTGATCAATGAAGCTGGGAAGATTAGTGACGATCTGGCTTCGGTCGACTATTTCAAAACCGACCGTAGAGAAATAAGTCTTGCCGTAGAAGTCACAGACGACACAGCAGTCGTCATGCTCTGCGTCCTCGCCAAAACTCCCCAGTTCCAACGCTGAGGAAGAGTCGCTGGTTGTGCCTAAACCGGCATTCGCACTAGTCTTTTCGGTCTTGTTCGCAGCCGATCGTCTCGCACAAAAAGCGCAACCACTGGCGCAGGTGGACGTCGAAGAGACTGTTTCGGAGGCTGTTCCTGTGTCCGTTTCGGATGTCCGTGCTGTGGATAGACACTCCGACCGAGTGCTCAAGCAACATCCGCAGCCACCCGAATGACTGTGCCAAAACGGCCCAATCCCGGCTGTCAGTCCGTAGACTACGACTAGCAGGCTTGCGATCCAGTTGCGCGAAAACATACGATTTCCATGAGAAACACAAGGGAAACGGTCTATCGTACTCTACCTGGCCGCTACCGTCAATTGTTATGCACCTGCAATTTTACGCAAGAGAGTCTTGTCGCACGTAAATACAAGCGTATTAGCATAACAAATGCATGTTTCCATTAGCCATTCCTTGCGCAGTTCGGATCTGTATGGCTAGCGTTGAGAGCGGCCCAAGTCGCGGCAACCATGATGGCTGCGGTTTCGATCCGCAAAATGCTCGAACCCAAACTGGTTTGTGTCCATCCGGCTGTCAATAGCTGCTCACACTCAACATCCGACAGACCGCCTTCCGGTCCGATGAGGACTCGAGCGCTGGGAAGCTGAAGTTCCTCGTGCGTGGGCTCACTATCTTGATTGACGCAGACGCGTTCGAGCAGTTCGATCAATGGCCGATGATCGCCATAGGGGTGCGCGAAGAGATTGAGTGGTCGAATGGGTGCGCTGTCGTCCGAGTTATCTTGTTTCTGTTCCCCAAGCTGGCCGATGCTGGTCGGCGCGTTGACCAGCATCAGTTGATTGCGACCACACTGCTTACACGTTTCGATCAC
>CAYWNG010000481.1:0-5450 GCA_964458685.1 uncultured Pirellulaceae bacterium | reverse complement strand
ATCCGAAGTTGGCCGTGCGAAAAAAACGATTTAGTTGCCGGACAGCCTAAACATCGCGTTTTTGAG
This sequence comes from uncultured Pirellulaceae bacterium, assembly GCA_964458685.1. GTDB lineage: Bacteria > Planctomycetota > Planctomycetia > Pirellulales > Pirellulaceae > Aureliella. The sequence continues at coordinate 5,384 of CAYWNG010000481.1, read as the reverse complement.
TCCGGATTTCGAAGCAGGTTCATCGATTCGATCGAAAAATCCTTGCTTTTCTACTGGGCCTTTCTACCAATTGCCGAAGCCATATTATTGAAGTAGGTGACCTGACGCAAATCCTGCACAATCGTTACCATTAGCCCAATTGGAATTCTTGCGGACTGGTCCTTGTTTTGTTACCGAAACAAGAACAGTTTAGGACGCAAGAGGGCCAATTAGCTGCCACGTTCTTTAACTGGTGGATGCATCCATTCAAACCGCGTCAAATTGACACGCAAGGGTTTGGCATGAAGATTGCAGCCAGCAGAATGAGCGGTTTGGCAGGATTTGGTAAGATTGCAAAGCAAGATTGCCATACGGTTAAGCTGACTCCTTGCTGGCTAACGACCTGAAAAGGCTGAACACAGATCCCGCGAAGTTGTCTTCGCGGCGACCCTAGGTGGATAAAGAAGCACCATCCCTCAATGAGCACCCACCTGCCTAGCCCGAAACGCTTGGCAGTTACATTACAAAGGGGTTTGAAATGTACGAACGATTTACTGACCGTGCTCGCAAGGTCATGCAACTGGCCAATCAAGAAGCTCAACGGTTCAACCACGAATACATTGGCACCGAACATATCCTGCTCGGCTTAGTCAAAGAAGGCAGTGGCGTCGCGGCAAACGTCCTCAAGAATCTGGACGTTGACCTGCGGAAAATTCGCCTGGAAGTTGAGAAGCTAGTCCAAAGCGGGCCAGAGATGGTCACCATTGGCAAGCTGCCTCAGACTCCGCGAGCCAAGAAGGTCATCGAATATTCGATGGAAGAGGCTCGTAATCTGAATCACAACTATGTTGGAACCGAGCACATCCTGTTGGGCTTGCTTCGTGAACAAGAAGGCGTGGCCGCTCAGGTTCTCATGAACTTGGGTCTCAAGCTGGATGATGTCCGCGAAGAGGTCCTCAATCTGCTCGGCCATGGCATGGAGAGCGGCGATAGCGAGCGTGGTCGTTCCGAAAGCGGATCGGGCGGAGCTGCCGGAAGCGGCAGTAGCGAACGCGCCGAATCGGGTTCATCCAAGAGCAGCAAGAGCAAGACTCCTGCACTGGACAGCTTCGGCCGCGACTTGACCGAACTGGCTAAGCAAGGCAAGTTGGACCCAGTGATTGGACGAGCTCGCGAAATCGAACGAGCCATCCAAATCCTTTGCCGTCGAAGCAAGAATAACCCAGTTCTCCTGGGTGAAGCTGGTGTCGGTAAGACTGCTATCGTTGAAGGCTTCGCACAGCGCGTTGTCTCGGGCGATGTTCCTGAAATCCTCGCCGACAAGCGTATCGTTGTACTCGACTTGGCCATGATGGTCGCCGGTACCAAGTATCGTGGACAGTTCGAAGAGCGTATCAAGGCTGTGATGAACGAAGTTCGTCGCGCTCGCAATACGATTCTCTTCATCGACGAACTTCACACATTGGTTGGAGCTGGTGGAGCCGAAGGCGCGATCGACGCAGCCAACGTGCTCAAGCCTGCTTTGGCTCGTGGCGAAATTCAGTGCATCGGTGCGACAACCCTCGACGAGTACCGCAAGTACATCGAAAAGGACAACGCTCTGGCTCGACGATTCCAAGAGATCATTGTCGAACCAACCACCAAAGAAGAAACGATCGAAATCCTCAAGGGATTGCGCGAGCGTTACGAAGAGCATCACCGTGTGAAGTTCACCGACGACGCTGTTGAAGCAGCCGTTGAAATGAGCGAACGCTATATCACCGCTCGTTGCTTGCCTGACAAGGCGATCGACGTGATCGATGAAGCAGGCGCGCGAATTCGACTTCGCAACATGTCCAAGCCACCCGATCTTAAGGAGCTGGATGTTGAGATTGAAAAGCTCAACAAGGACAAAGAAGATGCCGTAGCCAATCAAGACTTTGAAAAGGCGGCCGCTCTGCGTGATCAAGCTGACAAGCTTCGCAAGAAGAAAGAAACGATCACTCGAGATTGGCGCGACAAGAGCCGCGATAGCGATGGCATCGTCGACGAAGAGGTCATCTGCGAAGTTGTATCGAAGATGACCGGTATTCCGTTGACTCGATTGAGCACTGAAGACAGCGCTCGACTGATGAAGATGGAAGACGAACTGCACAAGCGAGTCGTCAGCCAAGAAGCTGCGGTTACCGCAGTTGCCAAGGCTGTACGACGAAGCCGTTCGGGCTTGAAGGATCCAAAGCGACCTACTGGTTGCTTCGTGTTCGCTGGACCAACCGGTGTGGGTAAGACATTGTTAGCGAAGGCTTTGGCCGAGTACATGTTCGGCGATGCGGACGCACTAGTCCACATCGACATGAGCGAGTACATGGAGAAGCACAACATCAGTCGCTTGATCGGTGCCCCTCCTGGCTACGTAGGTTACGAAGAAGGCGGTCAGTTGACCGAGAAGATTCGACGACGACCTTACGCAGTTGTACTGCTGGACGAAATCGAAAAGGCTCACCCTGACGTCTTCAACATGCTATTGCAAGTGATGGAAGAAGGCCGCTTGACCGATTCGTTCGGCCGCAACGTCGACTTCCGCAACGTGATCTTGATTTTGACTACCAACGCTGGTGCTGAAGCGATCAAGAACGAAGCTGCCTTTGGATTCCAACGTCCAGACGAAGACAGCTCTTACGAATCGATGAAGGCTCGCGTGATGGACCAAATCGAACGCGTGTTCCGTCCTGAATTCCTGAACCGTCTCGACGATACGATCATCTTCCGTCACCTGAAGAAGGAAGACTTGAAGAAGGTTATCGATTTCGAAATGACCAAGGTTCGCAATCGCCTTCGCGAAAAGGGTTACGAATTGGAGCTGACCGATAGCGCCAAGGAGTTCCTGATCGAGAATGGTGGAGCCAACATGGACTACGGCGCTCGTCCAATGCGACGTGCACTGGAGCAACGTGTTGAAGATCCACTGGCTGAAGAGATCCTTCGCGGTACGTTCGAAGGCAACAACACGATCGTTGTCGATACCGTCAAGAACGAAGCTGGTAAAGTCATGCGACTCGACTTCCGCGGGGAAACTCGCCAAAAGGAAGCTGAAGCCGTGGCTGTTGCTTCGGGCGAAACGCACTGAGCGTGATAACGCTCGCTGGCGGCGAGCGATGAACTAAGCCTAAAACAAACGGCGGTTTTCTAACCGCCGTTTTTTATTTCACTCGTCGCCACCATCGCCACACGATGGATCACCAGCACGTAGCCACCATCGCCAGATGGTGGATTTACCACACACACCGTCGCCACCGTCGCCAGACGGTGGATTTACCAAACACACTCCGTAGCCGCCATCGCCACACGGTGGATCACCAACGCGTAGCCACCGTCGCCAGATCGCCAGACGGTGGTTCGGCTAGGCGCTAACTCACCAGACGATGTTTCACCAGACCCAACAACGGATTTACCACCTGGCCCTACGAACTCATCGCCGAGATCAGCGACTTCAGCGGGCGAACCATGGCAAGGATGGTCATCGAGCAACAAACTAGAGTTACGGTACTTGCAACTTCGTTAGTTCTGGGACTCGAAATCCTCGTCCTCGTCGTCAAACTCATCGTCATACTTGTCAACTCTTAAGTACCTGGCAGTTCCGTTCGGAACAGGGCCGACACCCAATGTAAAGTTGAAATTACCCTCACCGACCGTTCGTTCAAGCGTCCGCAAGATATGCTTTTGTCTGGCTTGGTCTTCGAAAGGGCCATTCATGTAATATGGCTTACCGTCACGTCCAAACTCGTACTGCCCCTCGATCGATTCAGCTTCAATGTCTCCCCAGATCATGGCTACCTTCCGATAGTCCGCATGCGGTTCAAACCCAATTGACCGCGCATAGGCAACCGCGGATTCGACTAGACCTCGCGCAAGCCCTGGTTTAGCAGGCTTCAACTCACTTTCGTTTTCGAGTCGTTCAATCATCCCCGAGGCTCTGTCTGGTCCATCGAGAATAGCCACAATATCCTTGACTCCAAGACATGTTAAGTCCACAAGAAACACGGCAATGCCGACTTGTCGAGATGGTCCCTGCCTTGCGATCACGACCTGCCCCAATCCATTTTCCTTGAGGGATTCGCATATTCCACAGTAGACAATCTCGCCTTTTGAAGAAGCTTGCATCTTTCCAGCCAAGGACGCTAAGCTTTGCTGAGTACGGGCGATTAGTTTGTGCTTTTCGCGGCTCTTGGATTGCTTCTTAGCAAGTTTACGTTGACGCTGTTGCTCCGATTGTGCCATGTTCAGACTCCTTTTTGTTGACACTTGATTTGTCTGCTGCGATTTGTTTGCGGCAAGAAGTTCCATTCTAGCCGATTTGATCAAGCTGGTGTACTCGGTTATCAATTGGAAAGATTAGAAAGCAATCCAAACCGCGAGTTCACTTGACGAGACTTGATGGTGAAACTGGTGGATCAACGATAAACTGCTGTGTTCTGAGACCGCCGAGTACACGGCGGAATCGTACGGCAATGGCCGCCATCAAGCCAAGAGAGTACCCATGGTCCTAATTTTTCGTAGCCTGGCAGTTTGCGTGTCGATTTGCGTTTTTTCACTGTGGACAATCGAGCAAGCCCTGGCGGACAAACCGATCAAACTGGAATGCAAGGAGCTGACGGAATCCTCGGGGGTCGCTGCGTGCTTGGGCAATCCAGATCTTGTGTGGACTCACAACGACTCGGGCGGCAAGCCCAGACTGTATCTGATGAGTCGAACGAAGGGCAAGCTGCATGCAGTTTATGAAGTGAAGGACGCTGCCAATATCGATTGGGAGGACATGTGCAGCTTTACCCTTGGTGGAAAGAACTACCTGGCAATTGGCGATATCGGAGACAATCAGCGGCGTCGCGAGTACGTCGAGATCTGCATCGTGGAAGAACCCTCCATTGCGGATTCTGCTCAACCCAATTCGCTGGAAACACCCATTCCAATCGCCATACAAGCGACTCTGCGAGTGCGCTATCCGGACGGAGCGTACGACTGCGAAGCCTTGGCTTTTGACCCTCAGCAAAAGTGCTTTATCCTGCTGACAAAAGAACTGCTCACCTGCCGAGTCATGGAGGTGCCCATCGATCTCAAACTGTTGAAGAACGCTTCGGGTCAGAAAGCCGAGTGTCGAGCTACGCGACTACAAGCGTTTTCTTTAGCGATGATCACCGGCGCTGACATCTGTCCTCAAACGCGTCAGTTGGCAGTATGCAATTATGGAGCAGCCTACATTTTTCAGCCTGCATCTGAAGATGCGAAGTTGTGGAATGCCAAAAGCATGAAGCGGCTGGATGCTCCCAAGCGTCAACAAGGCGAGGCGATTGCATTTGCCGGTCCAAAACGATTGCTCTACACCAGCGAAGCCTCCCCTGCCCCGCTGTGGACTGTTGAGCTTGATTGAG
>CAYWNG010000480.1:0-5458 GCA_964458685.1 uncultured Pirellulaceae bacterium | reverse complement strand
GATCACTTCCATAGTCAGCTTGCCATCGATCCATCGATGCGTGCCCATCAGTTCGGACATGCCTTCACAAAGCCAAGGCGTATCGTAGAAGCCATACTTGCGATACATGAACCAGTGCGTACCTTCATGCAGCATAAGATGCCGGCGATAGTAGGGGCTTGGTTGCTCCATCACCCACAAGTCGTCTCCATATTGCCATCCATAAGGGAATTCGGGGACTTTGTCAGGAATCTTTCCAGCCGCTTTAAATCGCGTGCGATCGAGCATCAAATACAGGGTCGTCTTCCAGCCAGAAACAGAATTGGGATCGACAGCAAACTGTTCGCACCACACTGGCATCGCTTGATCAAAAACCTCGGGCATTTGTCGCAAATCATCATCGATCGGAAGATCGGTGATGATGGTGATATGCTTGCCCTCGACGCGATTGAAGCCGTCGGTGTTAGTTCGATTCTGCTTCGCGTTAGCACTCGGCGCTGTGGTCGCTAGAACCAGGAATATGATCAACGCCAATGCGCTGATCCTGCCCACGCTGCGAAACGGTAAGCAACTCAACATCACTCTGCGAACGAATTGACTTAACATGGATGGACACGATGTACAGGATGGTTTCAATGCGGATTGCCAAATTTGATCAGTAAGTCGCATCGTCGATTATCCTGCAAATCCTCTAAATCCATGTTCGTTTCTCCGGTCACACTGCAACTCGCTTGTTGTAGAGATACCACTCGACCATCAAGACAATCAGCGCGAGTCCCAATAACCAACGCCAGTATTCGATGCGCACGATTCGCTCCTGTTGTGGTAGCGCATCGACGGTTGCCAGACCGATACCGATTTGATCCTTCGGCAAGATATCGCTCTCTTGCTCGCTGAACAAATTGACGGTGAACATTTGCAGCGTTCGATCATCTTCTGACTTCACGGAGTAAACACCCATCTCATCCGTTTGAGTGAAGATGATCTGCGGTTGACCATCGCGATCCACCGTAACAGGAGAGCCCGTGGGAGGATGAATCTTGACTTTAGCAAAGCGGCTCGACAGATTCGTGATCGCTGGCTGGCCTGGTCTGACGGACTTGGCACCGGTTGAGCTGACTGCGCCTCCCAAGTACTCGAGAGCGTTCAGGAGAAAGACTGGAAAGCCACGACGATTGGGCCAATTGGTGTTACTCTCCTTCAGTCGCATGCCCAGCACGGCGTCTTGATATGCATCTCGCGGAGCGACTCCCATCAACACTCCCGAGTCGGTTCGAACCAGCTCGACACCGCCGACGGGTAGTTCAATGCTAATGCCCTCGACGATCAAAATGCCACCGAATTCAACGTATTGAAGCAATGGATGCGAACGGTTGACGTCGATCACAAACAGTGGGCCAGTGGGTTCTGAAGGCTTCCAATCGCCGCCGGTTTCCTTTGGTGGCGTTGAGCCAATAAACAGAGTGTTGGCCTCAGGCATTTTGCTGGGCGAACATCCGTCGTAGATAAAGAGGTCGATGGTACCCGATGCAGCTAGTTTCAGACTGTCTTCCCACTCCATCTCTTCTGGAGTCAAGGTACGAACCGAAGCAACTGCAGCGGCTTGTGGAGTCAAAAGCGCAGATCGCAAAGGCGTGTTGCCTTCGGTAACCAAGACGACTTCAAGTTGCCGCGGTGGATCGACTGCTGCATAGGCTATGTTGTCTAGCTTGAGATTGTCTTTGACGTCCAACTGCAATTCGAGCTGCCCTTGCTCCAACTCGGAGATCTCAAAGCTCAATCCCTTCACCTCGACTCCCTTGAGGTTGAACTTTGCAGCGTCAATCAATCGGCCGTTGAGTTTGAGCGTGGCTTCGCCTTCGATAGGCTGAGCGCTAAAGTTCTGAATGCGTGCGAACGCTTCGACCTGCCCCGGCTTCTCTTCATTGCGTTGACACGTGAATGCGATAATCGCCACGTTGGTCGCATCGGAAAGTCCAATGGGAATGTAGGTGGGCTTGAGGTTGCCTAGGTCGACTTGTGGAGCGGCGAAACATCCATCGCTGAGGACATAAATATTTGCAGGTACAGCTTCGGCGACTTGAACGTCATTAATGTCCTCGATCTGGCTGGTTCGACCTGGATTAGCGAGACCCGCAGCGGTGCGAAGTGCTTCCGTAAGGTCGGTAGTTCGATTGGTTGCGACGATCGATTCTACGGCAGCTTGAAGTTTGCGTTTGTCGCTGGTGTATCCTTGCCGAACATCGGCGCGATCGTTGAAGGCGATGACCATAGCGACATCGCTGCTTTCCATCTTCTTGATCAGATCGATCGTTTGCTTTTTCGCTTCCTGCAAACGAGTCTCACCAAGTTCGTTGGCTTGCATGCTGGAAGAATTGTCGATCAAAAAGATAGATCGCGAGCCCAGCGCCGATTCACTGCGATAGCCTGGACGAAGGCAAGCTAAGATAATCGCCAGCAGAATTAGCAACTGAAGCCACAGCAAGAGGTTCTGTCGCAGGCGCTGCCAAATACTGTTGACATGCAAATCCTCGATCGTCTTCTTCCACAGATAGGTGCTGGGAACTTCAATGGGCATGCGCCGCAGCTTGAGAAAGTACAGCATGACCACTAGCGGCGGAATCACAGCCAGCAGCGCCCACTGCCACCAGGACAACATATTTACGATATTCATCAGTACTCCAAGTTCGACTTTCGAACCTTCAGCTCACAATTCCAGTTTTGTTTGGCATTACTCTAATTTTCGAGCCAGCGAAGATTGCCATGACATCCGCTTCAGGAACTCTAGCGATCCGCCGCTTCCGGAATTCTGGCGAATCCCGCTACATATACGATCTCTAGCGAATCAATCCACGCTCGCGCAAGTACTGCCCGATAATCACATCTGCACCTTGATCGCTTCGACAGAGCAGATAGGTCATGGCTCGCTGCGAGCAGAACCTACGAGCTTGATCGATAAAGCTTGCCAGTGTCGCTTGGTAACGCTTGAGCAGCGCCGAAGAAACGGAGACTTCAGTTTCGTCCGCATCTTCACAGTCGACCAACTTTAGATCGCCGGTTAGCTTCGGCTCAAGCTCTTCTGGCGAGAGAATGTGCATGACAAATATGTCCATCTGCCGACCGACCAACAGTCGCATGGCTGATTCATAACCGCTCTTGTCCATTAGATCGGTAAGGATCACGATGATGCCTCGTCCGGTATTACGGAGGCAGAATTGTTTGACCGCATCGACAAGTTGGAAGTTGTGCTCGGGTTTGCCTGACTGAATAAAGTCGGTCATTTGGTACAGTTGGCTTCGACCGCGAAGAACAGGGCTAGACTGGTTGCGTCCACCCAGCATTTCAATCTTCACGCGATCACCGCGGCACATGCCTACGAAAGCTAAGGAAGCGGCCAACTGTTGAGCGGCAAAGAACTTGGTAGGGCTGCCAAAGTCCATCGACGGACTGGCATCGACCAAAAAGTAAACGTGCAGGTCTTCCTCTTCCAGGAACAGCTTTAGAAACAGCTTATCCAGCCGTGCATACAGGTTCCAATCGACGAAACGCAAGTCATCGCCGGGAACATAGTTGCGGAAGTCAGCGAACTCTACGCTTTGACCTTTACGACGACTGCGCCGTTCGCCTTTCATACGACCTCGGAACACTTTGCGGCTGACAAGTTCCATGCGTTCCAATTTGGCCAAGAGATTGGGTGGAAGGAGTTCTGTGGGCGCAGCAGTTTCAACCATGGCAGTCCGAATCAGTGGGTGAGAGCGTTAGACAGATGCTCATTATAGCGCATCAGTTGACTCCATTTACAGCAGTCGGACCACTTTCGTCCCATTTTCTTAGCTCAATATTCGAAAGCCCTGCGAGCCTTAGCGACTGTGGATTACAATTCGGTTTCTTAACCCCAAACTCCTGGTCCACGAATGATGCAGCAATGAGCTCCGATCGATTTTTGAGCGTTTCTCCAAGTGTTACATTGAGTCTTGCGATCTGGTTGGGCAGTCTGTGGATAGGAACGAGCGCCGTCGCTCAAATTTCCCTGGCCCCAACAAAGGCTGAGGGTTGCATCCGAGTGGCAACTTTTAACGTTTCGATGAATCGATCCGGCCAAGACCGACTGACCGAGGATTTGAATCGAGGCGACGACCAGATTCGTCAAATTGCGGCGATTATTCGAAACGTGCGGCCAGATGTTGTTCTGTTGAACGAGATCGATTACTCGACTACGGCTGACAACGCCAAACTCTTTGAATCGCTTTATCTCGCAGATCCCAAAACGGACTCCCTTGGCAATGGTCCCCTTCCCTTGCCTCATATCTTTACCGCACCTGTAAACACCGGTGTGCCAAGCGGCTTGGATCTCAACAAGAATGGGAGAACGGACGATCCCGAAGACGCTTGGGGTTTTGGACGATTTCCAGGCCAATATGGTATGGCCGTTTTGAGTCGCTTTGAAATTGATCAAACTGCCAGCAGGACATTTCAGAACTTGCTTTGGGCAAGTCTCGACAATCCCCAGCGCCCTATCGATCCAGCGACGAACAAGCCTTACTATGACGATGCGACTTGGAAACAGTTGCGGCTTAGCAGCAAGAGCCATTGGGATGTCGTGATTAAGGCAAACGGCAAGACGTTGCACCTCTTGGCGAGCCACCCTACTCCGCCTGCTTTTGATGGCCCCGAAGATCGAAACGGCTGTCGCAATCAAGACGAGATCCGCATGTGGGTCGATTACATCAGTCCCATTGCTAATCCCTCGCAAAGCTATTGGATCGATGACCAAGGACGCAAAGGCAACTTGGCAAGCGACGCGAACTTTGTCATCGCTGGAGATCTGAATAGCGATCCCGTCGACGGCAATAATCGTAGCGAATCGATCAAGCGTTTACTCGATCATCCGCGCGTGAATTCTCAGTCGACTCCACAGAGCTTTGGAGCCGTTCAAGCCGCTGAGAAACAGGGCCAAAAGAACAAAGAGCACTCAGGAAAGCCCGAGTTCGACACGGGGGACTTTAATGATCAAGTCGTCGGGAATTTGCGAATTGACTACGTGCTGCCAAGCAAGACTTTGAAAGTCAAGGCGAGTGGAGTTGTTTGGCCAAAGGTCGACGAGGGTGCAGCGAATGCCGAGCAACTCAAGAAGATCAACGACGCCTCGGACCATCACTTAGTTTGGATCGATATTGAACTCTAGGAGTGAATCCTGGAGTCGAGCAAGTTTTGCTTTTGTCCGTGCTCTTGTTATCTCGAAACGCAGATGCATCGTTGCCTAATCAGTTTTGGAGCCAACATTGGTGATGCGAAAGCCACCGTGCTTTACGCTGCAAAATTGCTGCAAGAGATGCTAGGCAAAGGCGATACAGTGAAGCTCAGTCGACTGTATCAAACGCCACCAGTCGGCGGCCCTAGTGGACAATCACCGTTTATCAACGCAGTGGCAGCGGTACAAACGAACCTCAGCCCATGGGAAATGTGGCACGTGATTCGC
>CAYWNG010000479.1:0-5477 GCA_964458685.1 uncultured Pirellulaceae bacterium | reverse complement strand
ACCGATCGTTGTCTGAAGGCGAAGAATTGCGACAACTTTCTGACCCGCGACTGTAAGCGATCCAAATCAACTCCGGCAATTCGTTGGTCCTGATTGTTGGAAAGGTGTTCTAGCCAAGATGCGAGATCGCTCAGCTTTGGATCAACCACTGGTTCCGCAGGCCTGTTCCAAGCGTGCCAAGTATCAAGTTGCAGATTGACGATGGCCCAAAGCGACCAAGGCGCTGTCATCTGTGAGATTTCGTGGCTATGTTCCCCAACGAAGTCCGCCGCCTTGGGGATGACATGGGACGACTGTTCGTCTGGCTGCTTCCGATACCACCATGTACCCAGCGTCGTCGCCGTGTCGACTGCACCGTGAAGGCGAACATGAATCGGATCATCACTGGCTTCATTAAATTTGAGCCATTCTGCGAGGCGCTTAAGGTTAGCTTCGGCGCTCTCGCGGTTCTTGGCTGTCGTAGCTCCGGTCGCTGCCACTTGATGAACCTTGATCAACTCCTTCTCGAACCGCTCAGTTCGGCTTCGCAGTTGTTGATTCAAATCGAGCAACAACGAAAGACCGCTGTTCTTCTCCTCGTTGCCTAGCCACAACAGTTGACGCTGAAGGCTAGCTGCTTTACCTATGTTCTCTACGGTTTCAACGTCGGGAATTCGGCGGGCAAAGTGGCCCAAGGCTGCCCAGCCATTCAACCATCCACAGGCACAATAGCGCTCAACATCCGCGATCCGCCGCTCATCAGTTGCACCACTGCCGAGTTCTGTGCGAATTCGAGTATCCAAATCCACCAGGACCTTCAGCGCCTCACGCAATGACGCGATGTCAGCCGTTAGATCTTCGCGGCTGGGCACGTAGCCGTTATTGGCCGCCTTCGTCAACAGTTCCAGCAAACAGGCGTTAGCGAGACGCGATCTCTTTACAATCTCGGTAGCAGATCGCAATTGTTCCTGCGACGTTGGGTGCTTTTCGTCTGCCATTGCACCAGCACAAAACCAACCGGAAATGACGACAGAGAATATTAGGATGCGAAGGAGAGTTGACATGGTTGATCTTGTCCTGGCTTGATTGCAACGAACGGGAGTTGCACGAAGTGATGGGTTCATGACATCCGCTTCCTATTCGAGTTTCGGAGCGCTGACTTTAATGATCCAATGAACCGCGACGTTGACTGGTCGTGTTTCAGCATTCCCACCCCGCGTGATTGAATGTTCGTGGCCTCCATTCGCATCAGGCATTGGCCGCATATCCACCAGCGATGGGCGATCCCCTTTCCAAGAACTGTTAGCCTTCCAGAAGTTCGCATCACGATCATTGTGAAACCATCGCGGAATCTTGGAGTCATCGCCGTCTGCATGCCACAACCCTCCATGCTTGTGCTTACCGCCATCTTCTTCGGTCATGAAATGCTGATTACCTGTTGGTCTGGCGGTTGCGAAAGACTGGACATTTCTTACAGCTCGAACGCCATCTTTGTCAACGAGTTGATCACTGGGGCGCTGCGTATCGACGCCTCGGAGAAACAACCCTCGAAAATCCGGGACGTTTTCTCCAAGCAACTTCTTGGCCGCCTCGACATCCTTGCCTTCGAGTGGATCGCCATCACAGAGCATCCAGCCGAGCTCAAGTTCTGTCCATTTTGCGCCGTCTGGCTTCGCGGGCGGCCACTCGCCCGCAAACGCAATTACGCTACCAATTGGCGGGCTGAGTTGCGACAGACTGGACACGTTCGAGTCAAGAGCCTGTAGTTCAGCTTCGAGTGCCGCTATTCGCACTTGGAGTTTCATTAGTTCATCGGCTTCCGTGGCTGTTGCTCCCTGAGGTGGTTGTCCTGTGGCCAATAATGCACCAGCAATCACGCATAGCGAGATCGCGGCAAAGGAACTGAGTGAGGCTCTCGACATTATGATGCTCCAATTGAGAACGGTGCCTATTCAGCAGCAAGCTTCTTACTTTTCTCGATCAGGCTATTCGGCATCCACCGAATCGATCCAACATGTGTTGCGCTATGATGTCCGTTCGGCAGTCCAGCGACGAAACCTTGGGCTCGAGCTCGCTCAAAATGAAGATGGGGTTCTCGTTCAATACCCGAGCGTTCGCAGTTGACCCATTCGACCGTACTGATCATGTCGGCATACACTCCTTTTCGATTGGCTTTCATTTGGCCAGCCAACACAGTCTTCGCATCTGCTGTTGCTTTGGCGGCGGACACCTTGGCTGCTTTGAGATCTTCTTGAAGTGCCAAAATCTGCTTCGATTGCATCGAGATCAGCGCTCGATCGGCCTGAACTTCTGCTTCGGAAGCCGCCGCGTGCTTTTCCAACGCAGTGATCCGCTCGAGCAACCCATCCGGCGGGGCTGCTACTTCCTTCTCGCCATCCGCCAGTATGGTCCACGCCAGAGCCGCCAAAGCGAACATAATTGAACTGAGGACAATCGATCTTGTTGTCATGGAAAACCTCCTGGTCGCAGGAAGGACAACTCAATTGTGAAGGCGTATTCTGTTCGGTACAAATTATCATTCTTTGAGTGGTATGACAATTAACCGTCCTGCCAAAAGTTTGCTCGGACTATTGTTAGTAGAGTAAAGCACTTTTATTTTCTGATCGCGAACTGGCTCTGGCATCTTCACAACGGTGCAGATTGCAGAGTGAATCGGTGCCGCAAAGTGATGTTGATCAGCTTCGGAAATTCCGACAACGGTCGGCAACACCGCGTTCTGTGATTCAATGTCTCGATCACCATCAACGTCCAACCGTATTTTGAAAGTGTGAGCGCCTCGCTCATGCTTGATATCCATCGCGAGGACTACGAGTGCGGGGAGGACTGAAGATGGGATTGATGCTTCATACCCTGGCACAGGCACATACATGTTGGTTTTTTCCATCAAGTAGCGGACTCTGAGGCAAGTCAATCACGTATGGCCTAGAACGCATGTACTCGTCGGCCATCGTGACTAGCCGACGTTCGTGATTTTTCGTCGCAGCCTCATCCTGTGACTTGAGCGCCGGCAGTTCCTTGGACAGACGAGCGATCACTTCTCGGTCAGCTTCCGCGTTGGCTTCCGGAGCTGCAATGCGATCAATCAATGGTGTGTCGGCGTCCTTTGAAGGAACAGGTGCTTGGTCAGCGGCAGTGCCGTAGAAGCACCACACAACGACCACCACGGAGGCAACGATAGCGACATTTGCGATGGACTTCATTGAATCGCTCTTGCTGTTAGGTGCCTGAGTTTGGGACAGGTAAGGTGGAAAATCCGCGAGATGAAGCCTTGATGATCCAAAAGACGCAGGTGTTGTATGGCCGCGTTTCAGCATTGCCCCCAAATTCAATCGCGTGATCGTGAGCGGGGACGTTCTTTATCGCGGCGCAATCGTACAAGTTTGGTTCACCGCCAGTCGTGTCTGTTTCTTTGACGGTGCCCTTTCCTCTCACCTCACTCATCAGCATGTTGAAGTGGGCGTTGTCGCCGATGAATCGGCTTCCGCGGGTGGTTGTCAGATCGATCTCAGGAATTCGATTCGTTCCGAAACGTGTGTCTTCGCCGTCTCTTGGAGTTGGTCTCGCTGTTGAATGATCTTGAAGAGTCCCCACCAGCCGGTTTTTCACTTCGTCGAGATTGGCAAACTTGCCCTCGATTGGAACATCCACCCCGCGTAAGAATCTGCAACGCATGTCAGGTAGGTGTGTCATCCCCAGCAGTGACTGAAGTTCCTTGAACTCGGACTTTGATGAGAGTGGCCTTCCGTCACATACGAGCCATCCCGTCCGCCGTTCCCACTCCCAGCGTGCATTTTCATCGCTCGGGATTGGACCAAGGTAGCCAAGAACAGATCCAACAGGCGAGTCAAATTGAGAAAGCCGGGAGATCTGTGAGTCCGCTTCCTCTAGCCGAGCTCTAAGGTCTCGAAGCTCACGCTGCAAAGCTTCTAACGAGAGCGACTGGTCGCCTAGAGAGTTGCTTGACGGAGTTTGCGTAGATGACGCATCCTCGTTGCTTTGTCCAAGGACTGCGGAAACGAACGTCAGAAAACCGCCCACAATGGGGGTCGAGGACAACACGTCTCGTCGGAGAAAACGCTTGAGGTGTGACATTTGCATTTGACTCCTTGAATCTACTATCGTATACCGTTCAGAGTTGGCTATTTGATGCGAACCAAGTAAATCCGCCGGTCAGCCGCCCCTTCGATCAACTTCAGCTCGAACGAAGATGTTCCAATCTTGCCAGGGGATGGCGATGCGTGCGCTCCGTAGATTCTGGCCTTTGGCGCATCGCCTGTTCGTTCCACGCTCTCAATGACGCCTGCGTGTCCGAACCATGTTCCATCGCTCTTCTTCATCCAGTACTGTATCAAGTCTCCAGGAGCTGCATCGGCAACAGAAACCGCCTTCCCCAGGCTTGCGTCAACGAGCGCACTTTGAACACCCTTGGTCCGTTCATCCCCATCAACAACGAGAATTCCCAGGGCTGGATGTTTCTTCTCTTCCTCGCTCAGCTCTGCAATCAAGATACGATTCCGGACCTTAGGTACGAGCGTAGCACCGACCGATTCTTCAACCACTGAAAGCAGGAACTGCACACAGTCCACCTGCTTCTTGTCAGGATTGGAGCCGTACTGCCAGCCCTCAAACCTTGACGAAGTCAGGCTTTTCGCAACGAACAACGGATCGGCAGCCATACACTCTGGCAAAGATAAGAGTTGGAAGCAGGATACACAGGCCAGCACAAGTCGAATCAACATGACAGTTCTCCTTTTGGCGGCGGCAGAGTGAAGCCAATCCGTGGATGCATTCTTTTCCCGGTTCTACTTGGGCTTTGTCGCCTCAATTAGGCATGAAATGAATGACCAAGGAAACTCGGCATTGGGGCTCTTAACCACGATGCCAGCATCCATCGCGACGGCGTGACAAAAGTGAGTGCAGTTGTGGTGAAACAGGTTGTAATCCGTGGTCTCCCACTCTTTGATCTGCTTCTGGCTACTCTCCCACACGTCGCGATTGACCTCGACGGTTAGACGATGTGTGATCAACGCAATCTTTGACAAATCCTGTTCGGTGGATTCGTTCTTCACATCACCGACCACATCTCCAAACGCAACTTTCTTGGCCGCCGATGCTTCGGGATAGAAACCAAAGGCGCGAGCGACGCTGAACTGCCGACGTTCATCTGTCTTGGCCCACACTACGAAGGCGTGGCCGACCCCGACCTTGTCATCCTTCGATTTTCTGGCGCAGAAGATGATTTGGTAGGAGCCGCTTGCCTCTGTGGCGTTCCGCTTGTCGGCTTTGGAATCGATGATCTTCACGTCGTCGGCTTCTGCGGCTGGTACTCCACGTAGGATCGCGACGACAGCGATCAGAAGGGACGCGATCCTGATAAACACGGGACACCTCCTCGGCCAGAAAACTGCGCCTGGAAATCACTACCCGCCCAAAGCCTCGAAAGACAGGCAGTTGTGCCCTACATCGATAACGTCGGC
>CAYWNG010000478.1:0-5485 GCA_964458685.1 uncultured Pirellulaceae bacterium | reverse complement strand
CGTAGGTACTGTTGCTCTCTTGAAGCTGACCTTTGGTAACTACGATCGTATCTAAGCTTGTGTCGACTGCTAAGGCGGCTCGCAGGCCAGCTAGACCACCTCCGATGATCAAGATGTCGGTAAAGTAATGTGCGATCCGTTTGAACGAAAAGTCTGCCAAATAGCGCGGGCAATCTGGACCGGATAAATGGAGAGGTTCGAGAGCAAAGTCTGTCATCAATCAGTTCCGAACCAGGGATTAGTCTTGAGGGAATTGGTCTTGTGGGGAATAGTCTTGCGGGAAAATCGGCGTGGGAGAGGAATCGCTGCTAAGCCTGAAGTTTGCGGCGCAATGCTGCGTGCGTACAGCGTATCCTAACTGCCTGAGAAGACCATCATTGTAGCCAGAAACGAACCGAGGTTAGTCGTTTGGTAAGATTCTCGCCTTTCTAAAGCTCGAACAATCCCGATCGCCTATTCCACGACGGCGGATTGGTTTTCGCATTGCGGCAGTGGTAACGTAGCAGATTGGGGGACTCCGCAAAACGAATCGACACTGAAGCGCAACGTTTGCCAAGTGATGCTGGATTGTTTCAATTCGCTAGACGAAATCACCAACCAACGAGTCCACAAGCTGCGTAGAGCGATGGCGATTTGGCGCCGCAATTCCTGAGGCACCACAAGAACTAGAGTTTGCCCTGAAGTCTGCTCGGTCGAGCTACTAGTGGCTAGATCGTTGGCTAAATCTCTGAGCGAGTCGCGAAATCGCGAAATCAGTTCTTCGGATTCCACAATTTGCGGCAACTCTTGTAACAGTTCTTCGCTCAACTCAACCCGCGTTGCGTGACCCTTGAAGTTCACGGCTGGCTTCAGGAAGCTGTTGATCAACTTGGCTCGCACTTGATCCACGACTTCGCTGATCGTATCGCCAGAAGCAAGGACGGAGGCTTCCGCGATGCGATCGATCGCGCCAAGCTTGAGCCCTTCTTCGAGCAGGTCGATAAGGACCTCGTGGAACCGCAGCCGGTTAGAAAATCCGTTCAAGAAGTCGTAGCTGATCCCCGGCGCGGAGGCAGCCAGGCTGCGAACAATCTCCAAAGTGGAATCGAAGTTGAATAGTTCACCAACATTTTGTACCAGCACTTCGCGAAGGTGGCCTACCAAAACGGCAACAGCGTCGAAGCATCGCAGTCCAGCCATTTCGGCTTGGGCAACTTGCTCCGAGTCAATCCATGCGGCGGGTGTACCAGCGATCGGTTCCGCGATGATCGCGTCGCTAAACTTTCTAAGCGATTGAGTTGGACCAACGGCAAGGTACTTGCCAATCTGCAGCTCTCCACCGGATCGCGGAGTTCCAGAAATTGCGATGCTGTATTGTTGGTCGCCTAGCGTTAATGAGTCTCGAACGTGGATCTTTGGGAAATCAAAGCAGTAATCGGCCTTAAACTTTGGTCGAAGCCAGGCTGACTTCTCGGTAAAGACTCCGAACGATTGCTTGAAATAGTTTGCAAGTCGTACTCCGATCTGCACTTGGATCGGATCGCAGGGAGTGATTGAAGCGGTGATAGGCTCGGCTAGAGGAACGTCGCTTTCCGCGTTCACGAACTGATCAAGTGGTTCTAGGCCTTCGTTATCGCTGCTGGTGATGGCACTGATCGAAGCGAAAGAGATGACTGTCTCAGCAAAACCGACTTGGACATCCTCCTTGACGTTCCAGAGCGTGGCTTCATCTTGCCATCGTCCGCCTTCTAGGTCATCGAAGACGGTGGCGTTTTGCAGAACGACATAATCGTCGGAAACGACGGAAAGCTTGCCGATGAAACGTCGATAGCCGTGGGACTGGACTGCAACGCAGCGACCCTTATACCGGATCAAAAGTTCTTTAAGCCCGATCAAGTTCTAGTCCTCCCCGATGAATCAGCAATGTCCGAATGCCGAGCACCTCTATCATAGCGACTTTCGCGAACATCGGAATAAGCAACGCGATGGTGCGAGAGCCAAGACTAAGGCAAGACTAACGCATCGGCTTTTGAAAACCCAATCTAAGGCTTTAGTCGCTCGCGAATGTAATCAGCTAGATCTTGAACGGTCTCGACGTTCAGCAGAGTATCATCAACGCTTATTTTGAAGTGTTGCTCGATATCGAACGTCAGCTCGGCCATTCCAACGGAGTCGATCCCGAGGAAGATCAAGCTATCGGTCAGCTCAGGTCTGGTCCCAAACTTCTCGCTCAACTGGTTGATCAGGATACTTTCAATAGACTCCACGTCCTGTCCCCATTTAGTCTGCGTAACTTCAAAGCGATCTTAGTCAGGCACAAGAAACACATGGTTCCCTACTTCGGGAACGATTTGCGATTCCGCGGTGCGATCCACGCAAAAAGCCGACGCGCGAAAAGCTGACTCGCAAAAGGCCAACACGGCCGCAGAGATTCTATTCCAAGTCAAGGAATAATGGAGAAAAACGCGAGCTTTTTCAGCTCAAACCGCAAAATACAGAAGCAACCTTACTCTTCCGAGGATTCGTCCTGTTCCGCGTAGACCTCTTCCCTGGTTCGCAATTGGATGAAAAGCGCCTTCTTCTGGTTAGGAAGGGAGTAATCAAAGCCTTGATTGATCAAGAACTTATCTGACGAGCTAATGGCCATGACCTCCATGACGCCGCGCTTCCGGGCGAGTTCGACACAGTTGGCTACCAAGAACCCGCCAAGCCCCTTGCCTTGATGAAGTTCGCTTACGGCCAAGCATTGGATTTCGGAGAGCTTCTTCGAGTAAATTTCGACCGACGCGAATCCGACAACTGCATCCTGAAAAACTGCTACAAAACCGGTCGTCATCAAGGCTAGCAGTTCAGCTTTCGTACGACGAAGAATCATCTTTTGATCGACGAAGGGCTTTAACAGACTGTGAACTGCAGCCAAGTCTTCGGGCAAAGCGGGCCGAATGGAATAACCTTCGGGTAACGACTTGTGAGTCGAATCGGACAATTGAGCTCTCCAAAGAGTACCTAGTGTGAAAAGATTACTGGCCGCGCACCGCAAAACGTTCGATCAAGTTTTTGTAGACTTCGGTGCCGCGATGCAATTGCTCGAGTTCGATCCATTCGTCGCAGCGATGAGCTTGAGCGATATTACCTGGACCAAGAACGATCAAGTTGGATAAGTCGCTGTAGCGGCATCCATCGGTGGCATAGCTGACAGCATCTGGTTGAGTTTGTCCGGCTATTTCCAGCGCGGTCTGTACAAAGGGAAAGTCCGCTGGCGTGTGAACCGGTGAAAGTGACGAAATCGCGCTTACGTCCAGCTCCATATCTCGGGCTCGTTGCGTTAGTTCTTCGACTAAGCGTTGCCAATTGGTTTTCGGCATGGTGCGAAGAAAGACGCAGCAACTGGCTAGGCCGACAGTAATGTTGTACGCTGTCGGTTGGTTCTTGAGGACGATGTTCAAGCTGAGCGTGGGTGGGTCGAATGCTTCATTGCGAAGCGAAGGCTCGGTTTCGATGCGCGAGCAGACCTCGCGGAGATAGGTCAAGAACGGAATCAGTTGCCAGTTGGCATTCAGGCCATCGCTGGTGCTGCTGTGAGCGGCGATACCATGCGCGGTGACGGTGAATTGGCAGCCGCCCTTGTGCGAGTTGACGACGCGCAATTGAGTGGGCTCGGTGATGATGCCAACGGAATTGGCTTCCACCATTTTGCGATAGATGGGGCATTGCTGAACCAAAGTTCTTGCTCCAACCATTCCGCATTCTTCGTCGCCAGTAACAAAGAAGTAGATTGGGGCGGTCTGGGTCGCTTCGTCGGTGGCCGCAATGGCGGAAAGCGCAGCAGCGATTGGCCCCTTCATATCGCAAGCTCCACGGCCCCACAGTCGACTTGCGTCCACAAAGCCGTCAAAGGGACCACATCTGTTTTCGGCTCGCCATCCGTCTACGGAGACAACGTCGTTGTGGGCTAAAAAAGCGATGCCTTGATCGCTGGCCGAGCGTCCTTGGCGGAGGCCGGAAAGGAGCTGTTTCTCGACTCCATGAACGTCGCGATACGATTGCCGCAAGACTTCAAATCCAAGGCTTGCCAAGGATTTTTCAATGACATCGGTACAGGCAGAATTGCAACTGTGCGTCACCGAATGGCAGCGAATCAGATCTTGAGCTAGCGAGATTGGATTCATTAGGGTGCTATCGTGCGCGAAAAAGTTGCTGAACGCGAAAAGGTTGGTTGTCCCAGGCTATCCTACCCGAATTTCGGCTGGCTGTTAACAACTTCATCCAATCAACATCGAATCCTAACGAATCGCCTAAGTGTCTCAGGAAAGCCGAGCATAAAATGTGATTTCGCCAATGGCAACCAATGCTGCGACTTGGAGTCACAGTCGGCCTAATTCCTTGGCTAGGGTGGCTTGCGAGCGCTTAGAGTTCAGGCCACAATCACGTCCGATGGAGCACGTTGGCCGAATTGACAGCTCGCGCGCTCCGTCTGGTGCTTTTCTGCCGCTTTGTGAGATGGGGAATTCGATGCTTGAAGTTGATCCACGAAAAGTCACCGCCTTGATTCTGGGAGGCGGTCGAGGAACGCGACTTTACCCACTGACACAATTCCGTGCTAAGCCTGCGGTACCGTTGGCAGCTAAGTATCGATTGATCGATATTCCGATCTCGAATTGTATCCACAGCAATATCAACAAGATTTTTGTTCTCACGCAGTTCCTTTCCAATTCGCTGCATCGACATATTCGACAAACCTACCGGTTTGACCATTTCTCGGGAGGCTTCGTCGAACTGCTGGCCGCTCAGCAAACCATGGAAGGTGGCACCGATTGGTACGAAGGTACGGCGGATGCTGTACGCAAGAACTTGCGACACTTGGATCAAAAGGGCGTCGAGTACATTTTGATTCTCTCCGGTGACCAACTTTACCGGATGAACTACTTGGACATGCTTCGTACGCATATCCTCAACAAAGCCGATGTGACGATCGCGGCAATTCCTGTCCAGCGCAGCATGGCCGGCGCTTTGGGCGTCATGCGATGTGATGCAACTGGGCGAGTCAATGGGTTCTTGGAGAAGCCAAAGACCGACGCAGAGATCGATATGGTCAAGATGGACCCAACTTGGTTGGAAGCTCAGGGGCTTCAAGCCAATGGTCGCGAGTGCTTGGCCAGCATGGGTCTGTACATCTTTAATCGAAGCCTGCTTTTGGAAGTCTTGGCGAAAACTAACTATCAAGACTTTGGCAAAGAAGTTTTCCCAGCCGCAATTCGAAGCCGCAAGGTGCAAGTCCACCTGTTCGATGGTTACTGGGAAGATATCGGAACCATCAAGGCGTTCTACGACGCTAACTTGCAGCTAACCAAGCGCAACGCACCGTTTGACTTTCTAGCGCCAGATCATCCGATCTTTTCACGAGCTCGATTCTTGCCGCCAACATTAATCGATGGAGCTACCGTATCCAGCAGCCTGATCGCCGATGGATGTCGCATCGGGAAAGGCACTGTCATCGAAAACAGCG
>CAYWNG010000477.1:0-5488 GCA_964458685.1 uncultured Pirellulaceae bacterium | reverse complement strand
CAAGCGAACACACGCATTCCCGTTCCAGACCTTCTCAGCACCTTTACAGCCCTAGTGACGCTAAGCGACCTGGGCGTCGTTGACCAAGCACAGTTGATTTCGGCTGAAAAATATGTGCGGTCGATGGAGTGCCCCACAGGCGGCTTCCACGGTTTTGAATTCGATCAAGGCACAGATGTCGAATATGCGTTCTACGGTCTGGGAGCACTTGCGCTGCTGAAATTGGCCAAAGGGATTTGAACCCAATCCGCGCCCTTTTTCGGCTACATCTGTGCCAAACCTGTGCCAAGCATGACGATCCGCTGGTCCATACGTTGAGGAAGTCCACAATTGTGTCGTATGGCGCAAGGTAAGTGCAGCGTGCGATACAGGTGCAGGCGCAGCGTGCGATACAGGTGCAGGCGCGATAAAGGTGCAGCGTGCGAATGAAGCATTGGACATGGTCGATTCTGCTGGTACTTATTGCTTGGAACTGTTTCAGCAGAAACTGGGTAGCCTTTGGGGAGAATTTGCTGGGAGGGCTTATTGTGGCTTTCGTCGTAGCATCTCTTTTTAGCGTTCCTGTTTTTCTTTATTGCCTGATCACGACGAGATCATTTTCACAATCGTTCAGTAGCACTCTCCATGTGTGGAAAAAAGTCGCTGGCGAGGTTTTTTCTCAATGTTGAGTAGACCAGTATCGCGAGAGGCATCACGAACGCATCGCAAAAAAGTCTTAGGAAAGCGAGGCTTCCAGGACGGCTCGGCGAGACCACTCATCACGCCGAAAGATGCGTATGAGTTGACCTCGAGACATGACGCCGATGCGATCGCAAGTCTCAAACAGTTCGTCAAGTTCACTGCTGACGATCACTATTGCCTTGCCGTCTGAAGCCAGCTCGGCAAGCAACTCATGGACCTTTTCTCGCGCGGCTACATCGATGCCTCGTGTTGGTTCGTCGAACAGAAAGATCGATGCCTCGCGCATTAGCCACTTCGCCAACACAACCTTCTGTTGATTGCCTCCACTCAGTGTTCCAACAGGCTGAGATAGCGAGTTAAACTTTGTCTCCATCTTTTCGCATACAACCCGCGCGGACTCGGTCAACTTTCGTGAACGCAGAAAACCGAACTGCGAAAATCTCTCACGCAGACTCGACAGGCTGATGTTCATGTCGATCGATTGGTTGAGCAACAATCCGGACTGCTTGCGGTCTTCGGTGATCATCGCTATTCCGCTGGCGACAGCTTGAGATGGATGAGTAAAGCGATTGCTGTGACCATTGTTGCCAACAAAAACGCTGCCAGATTCCGCCTGATCCGCTCCAAAGATCGTGCGAAGCAGCCGCGTCCTCCCTGAACCAACCAAACCGGCGATACCCAATCGCTCGCCTTGGTGAACTTCGAACGAGACATCTTTCATGCGACCGCAACAAAGTCGATCGACCTTCAACGCCACCTCATGCTTGACTGCAGTCTGAGAAGATCCACAAGGCGGCAAGCTTAGTGTTGGCTTGGATGTTGAAGACTCCTGGCCACTCATCTCGCGAACGATGTCGGAAGTGGAAAGCTCCGATGTCTGCGCGGATCGTACGACTTTGCCGTCGCGGAGGATTGTTACACAATCGCAAATCCGCTGAACCTCATCGAGGCGATGGCTGATGTAGATGAAGCTTGTTCCTAAAGCCTTCAGCTTTGCAATCTGTTCAAAGAGAAGTTCCGTTTCTCGCGAACTCAGCGCCGCGGTCGGCTCGTCCAAGATCAGCAACTTGCAGCTACGACCAAAGGCGGCCGCGATTTCCAACATTTGCTGCTGGCCGATCCCCAACGATCCGACCGGGGCTGTAGGATCGATCTGCTCCATTTGGAATCGTTGGAGTAGCTCGCGTGCGCGTTTAAGCAACTGTCGGCGACGAACAACTCCGCAGATTGCCGGAAGAGCGTTCAGGAACAGGTTTTCGGCGACGCTCAGCGTGGGAACGAGGCTAAACTCTTGTTGCACGATCTCAATTCCAGCCTGTTCAGCTTCGCGTTTCGAGTTCGGCGAATAGTCCTTTCCTAGAAGGCTAATCTGTCCCGTCCAACCTGGAACCAGACCAGCGATGATTCGGCTGAGCGTGCTTTTTCCCGCGCCGTTAGCACCCAGCAGAGCGTGGACTTGCCCCGCCTGGATGCACAGATCGGCTCGATCCAGCACGGTGACTTGGCCGTAACGTTTACTGATACCGTAAAGCTGTAGCAATGTTTCGGACATGATGAATCGTCGAACTTAAAGCTGAGTCTACTTGAGCGATTCGACGGTGATTAAGTCTACAGGCGTCTCGACATCGGCCTGCGAGATCGATCCGTTGGCTGCAACTTGCTTGAGAGCCGCTTCGATACCAAAGACGGCAAGTTGGTCGCCATGCTGATCGGCGGTAGCAAGGATTCTGTTTTCCTTGATCGCTTCCTGAACAGCTTTGATATTGTCGAAGCCCACGATCTTGAGATCATTGCGTCCAGCGCTTTTCGCCGAGGCTAACGCTCCGAGAGCCATACTGTCGTTTGCGGCCAAGATCGCTTTGGCCTCGGGATACTCGCTGAGCATTGCGGACGCGATCGTATTCGCTCGGCTCATCTCCCACTCTGCGGATTGACTGTCCGCGATCTTCAAGCCTGCCGCTTCCAAGGCGTCGCGAAATCCCGCCAATCGCTGCTGTGCGTTAAACGAGGTGCGAATGCCCTCTAAGATCAACACCGAATCACCAGCCTTAAGCTCTTTCGTCAGTCGCTCAGCAACCTTTTTCGCGCCAGCTCGATTGTCTGGACCGACAAAGGGGATTTGTACATTCTCCGCCTTGAGGATTTCGGCATCCAAGCGATTGTCGATGTTAATAACGACAATGCCTTTCTGAATTGCTTTTCGAAGTACAGGCACGAGTGCTTTAGAATCCGCTGGAGCGATCACTATGGCGTCAACGTTGATCGAGATCATCTGTTCCACAAGGGCAACTTGGCGACTGAGGTCTCGTTCATCTTTGATGCCGTTGACGATAAGGGCGTAAGAGTCATTGCTTTGTGCTTGATGCTTTAACGCTCCTTCGGCCATCGTTGAGAAGAACTCGTTGGCCAGCGATTTCATAATCAACGCGACAGTGGGCCTCTTCACTTCGCCATTGGGTGCAGGCTTGGTGGCAGATGAGTCGGCGGATGAGTCGCCCGAGTTATCGGAGTTGCCGGAGTTACTGGAGCTGCTTGAGTTGCTGGAGTTGCTTGAGCTGTTAGCACAGCCGGATAAACCCAAGCAAAAGCACACGAAAATCAAGAGTAGAGCGTTCTGCATTGATCGGGACACGGTCAATTCCTTGTCGAGTAGAGAGAGTCAATTTCAGCCCGCGTTGGCATCGCTTGCTGAGCGCCGACGCGAGTCACGGCCACGGCCCCGGCTGCGTTTGCGAATTTTATGGCTTCGCGTAAATCGTTTGTTTCAGTCCATCGAATCGCCAGCGCTCCCGCAAAGGCATCGCCAGCAGCGGTCGTATCAATCGCTTGGACTTGGAATGGCGGGATCAGTTGCGAAGAGTCTGAATCAACCAGTAGCGTTCCTTGCGAGGCCATTGTAACGGCTACCGATTGAATTCCTTGTGCTAAGAGAACTCTTGCTGCACGCTCGGCTTGTTCCATGGAATCGATAAGAACACCGGTGAGCGCCGTTGCCTCTGTTTCATTGGGGCAGATCAAACTGATTAAGCTCAGCAAACTTGCCTCTTGTTGCCTGGCACCTGGATCATTGCTGATGAGCACGGCAAAAATGCCTGGCCATTCACAAGGCGCAGGGGCTGGATCGAGAATGATCTTCTTTCCAGCTTGTCCAGCGATGCGAATGACTTCAGCGACTGTCGGGTGCGGGATCTCAAACTGGAGTAGAACGATATCGGACGATTCGATCAGCGAGCGATATTGAGCTAGTTCAGCGGGGCTCAATCGCGAGTTAGCGCCTGGAACAACCATGATCGAGTTTTGCCCCGAGTCTTCGACTGCGACAATGGCAACGCCACTACTACAGTCGTCAATCCTCTGTATGCCTTGAGTTTCGATTCCCTCGGCTTGAAGATTGGCGATTAGCCGATCCGCAAAAACGTCGTTACCAACGCGACCGATCATGGTGACAGCTCCGCCTGCACGAGCTGCCGCCACGGCTTGATTCGCTCCTTTGCCACCGCACAACTCAGTGGAACTGATCGCCGAAATCGTCTGACCGGGTTGAGGCAATGTGTGGCAACGGATGACCAAGTCCATGTTGATCGAGCCAACAACGAGAACGCGTGGCTTACGCTGCTGAGAAAATGATGAGGAGTGATCCATAGGCTTGAGGCCTGGTTGGAGGAGCGAATCGTGTAGGGCAAGCTCAGCGACGAAAAGCCAGCGAATTGGAGGTTTGGGTGAAACGTTCGAGCTTTGCGATTAGCGGGGAGGGAGGCGTAACGTGCCATTGTAAGCGATTCCAGACGCGTAGGTATGCGACCGGAAGGATGTCTGATTCGTGGCGGGCTCTTCCAACAGTGCTACGAAAAAGGGCGAGCATGCTTTACAATTCTCGCGGCTGTAAACCCACACACGCCTGAGCTTATTGGAGTATTGAAATATGTCGAATGCGGTTGCAAAGATCCCAGTCACAGTTTTGACGGGTTTTCTAGGAGCAGGCAAAACAACTTTGCTCAATCGCATCCTGTCCGAAAAGCACGGCAAGCGGATCGCCGTGATTGAGAATGAGTTTGGCGAAATCGGCGTCGACAATGAGCTGGTGATCGGAGCTGAGGAAGAGATTTTCGAAATGAACAATGGTTGCATCTGTTGCAACGTTCGCGGCGACTTGATTCGCATCCTCGGAAACCTTATGAAGCGACGCGATAAGTTTGACTACATCATGATTGAGACAACTGGGATGGCTGATCCTGGCCCCGTCGCGCAGACCTTCTTTCGCGATGATGATCTCCAAGAGGCTTTTCAGTTGGATGGAATTATCACGCTAGTCGATGCCAAGCATGTGGTCCAACACATCGACGAGAGTCGCGAGGTGCAGGAGCAGATTGCCTTCGCAGACGTGATTTTGCTCAATAAGACCGATTTGGTCGCTTCCGAGCAGCTCGACCAGTTGGAGGCTCGCATTCAAGCCATCAACGCAGTGGCTAAGGTCTATCGAACGGCTAATGCAGAAATACCAATCGAACGCGTGGTGGGACTAGGTGCGTTCGATCTCAATCGTGCAGTAGAAATCGAGCCCGATTTTCTTGGACAGGAGCGACCGTTCCAGTGGAGCGGTGTGTACGAACTTGAAGCTGGTTCGTACAGCTTAAGTCTTCAAGCGGGACCAAGTTTAGATCTGAGCCTTGGTGTTTTCCCTACTGAACAGGCTAACGAACGAACGATGTACGCGCAAGTTGCTAAAGCGACTGTGGCGTAAAATTTGTCAATGCCCATATAAATCTGCGCATTGGCAATGCAGTTGCCTTAGCTTATATCAATTATC
>CAYWNG010000476.1:0-5496 GCA_964458685.1 uncultured Pirellulaceae bacterium | reverse complement strand
GTGCAGTTGAGCGTTGAATTGCTGCAACCCATCGCCCTAACCACCGGCGACCACTTCGCCATCCGCGAAGGCGGCAAAACCGTCGGCTCCGGCGTCGTTACCAAAGTAAACGCCTAGCCCAAAACCAAACACCCGCGAGCAGCTAACGCTACTCGCGGGTGTTTTTTCGTTTCGGCAATGCACAAGGCTTGGGGATTAGCTCTCAAGTCGAGTCGCAATTGAGTTTAGCCGTCTTTAGCCAATCAATTCTTCATCTGGAACTTGGCCCGAAGCTCGTTGAGATATGAAGTGCACGTTCGTTAGCTTCGGTTCGCTTTATCGAACAGCCATACAGGCCGAAAATCGTGTACAATTTTGATTAGCCGTTTTCCGTAATCTTAAGTCGCTACTCTGGATATCCCGCCAACTGAAAGAGCGCAAGTTGACGTATCTCACCTGGTGAGAATCTAGATGACTTCAGTCAATCACTTCAATTATGTGACGCTTGTCTGGCACGTTGTTGGTGGCGCGTGGTTGTTGGCACGGCAGTAGTTAAGAGACTCGTATGACATGACATCTTCAACTTTCAACGACTCCGACGACTCGCAAATAGAACAGACCCGTGTAGCTGGCGAACTAACGAACGAGTTCGCGAGAAAGACAGCCGAACGACGAGTCGACCGGACCTATGATCAACTTGGCCCCTATCGCGTTGTTAGGAAGATCGGCGAGGGAGGTATGGGGTCTGTGTTTCTTGCCGAGCAAGAATCGCCCATTCGACGTCAAGTCGCAATAAAAGTCATTAAGCACCAGCTCAGCTCCCACCAAGTCATCTCGCGATTCGAAGCCGAACGTCAAGCGCTGGCTATGATGGATCACCCCAATATTGCGAAGGTACTGGACGCTGGTACGGCCGCAGACGGTTCGCTCTATTTCGCGATGGAGCTAGTCAACGGTGTTCCCTTTAGCGAATTCTGTGACTCAAGAAAGCTCACCATTCAACAACGCTTAGAGTTGTTCTTGCCAGTGTGTCAAGCAGTTCAGCACGCTCATCAGAAAGGAATCATCCATCGCGATCTTAAGCCCTCGAACGTCCTCGTTGGGCTGTATGACGGGCAAGCGATTCCAAAAGTAATCGATTTTGGGTTAGCTAAAGCCACTCAACTTCAGACTCAGCTTAGCGAGGATACGCTGAGCTCAGACTTTGGTGGCGTGGTGGGCACATTGCAGTACATGTCGCCTGAACAAGCTGGTATGGAGCTTTTGGATATCGACACTCGTACCGATGTTTACTCACTTGGCGTTATGCTCTACGAGATCCTGACGGGCTCTCCGCCTCTCAACAAGGAAACTCTTAAAAGCCACGCACTGTTACAGATCCTAGAGTTGATTCGCGAGGTCGATCCGCCTCGACCAAGCGTTCGGCTCAGCCAGTCCAAAGAGACGATTACAAACGTTTCAGGCTGTCGAATGATCGATCCTCGCAGACTACACCAAATTCTGCGAGGAGAACTCGATTGGATAGTCATGAAGTCACTTGAGAAACAGAGATCTCGCCGATACGAAACTGCAAACGCACTGGCGCGGGATATTCAGCGTTACCTGGACAACGAACCGGTGGATGCTAGACCGCCGAGTTTTGTTTATCGAGCCGGTAAGTTAATTCGCCGGAACCGCGGACTTGCATTCAGTACAACAGCAATCTTTCTAGTTCTCGTCGCAAGCTTGGGTGTGATAACGCATCAGTATTTTGAACAACGGAAACTCGCCCGAGACAACGAGAATATCGCGGTTGAGAATGAAAAGTTGGCCAAAGCCGCCCAGACTGAAGCTGACCGTGCACTGGCGGAAGCCGAGAACCAACTCGCAACATCAGAATTTCTTTTTGATGTACTGGGTGCTGGCGATCCTATTTTCAGCAATTTAACTTCCAAGTACGGCGAGAGCATCGGCAGCAGAGTTACTGTTCAAGAGGTAGTTACTCGCGCAGCCAGACTCGAACTGCTCGACCAGGAGGCTGTATTTCGAAACAGGCCAGTACTTCGAGCCCAAGTGCTTCATGCCCTCGCCGATATTTGCGTCCTGAGTAGTGAATTCCAATTGGCCCGCGAGGCGCTATCAAAGTCACACGAGCTGCTGAAGGCCAATGATGCGGGACCTGCCGATATTGGCAAGGTCATGTCATCGCAAGGATTACTTGACTACGTCTTCGGTGATACTCAACTTGCACTCACAAGGCTTGTTGACGCTCAACGCATGCTCTCGGCCTCTTATGCTAAGAATCCTAAGGACTTCGCTTTGCTGCGCAAGCTGCAAGATAGTCGCTTAGCACTTGGAGTCGTCTTCCTTGAGTACCATCGTCACGACGATGCACTTGAACAGTTTCGGCAGATGGCAACTCTAAATCCGCTGTCGATGCCCGAAGCGAGGATGCAGATAAAGGCAGCCAAGCTGTTCTCAATACTGACCGAAGTCGATCGAAGGCTCATGCACCAAGAGCCGCTGTGGCCCTTGGCTGTGAGACTTGGAAGCCTTGGCATTGAGTTAATTGGGCCTGCTAACACACCACGACTCAAGAAATCGATAGTTAGACCGCTTTACCACGTGTTGATTGCCATTGCGATGAGTATTCTGGGGCCAACTGAATCTGCCTACGAACAACTTGAACAGATGCATGCCTCACTTAGCGAGACTCTTGGCAATAAACATCTCATGAACTGCATTCCCTTGTTCTTGAAAGCGAACTATGCCGTCAAGCTGGAGAAAAGGCAGGTCGCCCTCGACAATCTCAATCGACTCCTAGCGCTGGTCGATGAGCTTTTCGGCGCTAGGAAACACCCTCGTCTTGTAGGAGTTCTCTCGCTACGAGCGGACCTGCTTCGCGAACTGGCGAGTACTGACCGATCCAAACTTCAAGCTGGTATGGCTGAGGCCCTTACCTCGCTCACGGAGGCCATTTCCATAGGAGAATTGTTCTACACAGAGTCGTTCTTCACAGAGTCGTTTTACACATTGGACTGGTACCAGCTCGCAAAGCTCTACATGTCCCGCGGCGAGCTCTATTTATCCATGGGGCAATTTTCTCAAGCCGCTCATGACTGCAAGATTGCAATACATCGACTTGGGTTAGCAGAAAAAGTTGGGTTGGCAGAAAAAGTTGGGTTAGCAGAAAAAGAGCGGGCGTTACCAATTCGAAGACTATACGCCCAGTCGCTTGAGCAAGTTGGTGATTTTGTTGAAGCCATAAAGCAGATTCAAGCGACCGTTGCCATCTACCAAACGCAACCCGAGAAGTTCAAGCCTCAAATAGAGCACGCCGAAGCCTGGATTCATAAGTTAGAATCAAAAATGCGTTGATGCGATTGGCAAAGTTACACATGGTTCCCTTTCAGTCGCTATCAAGAGCTTCAACGCCTCTCTTCGATCTCTCATAAGTGACACCTTTGGTCATCAGTCGTTCACAAGTCTGGCCTCGCCCCGAAGACCTTTCGGGGACACAGCATTCTCATGCTACTCGCAAACACCTCACCAAAGTAGTGTGACCCCGAGTCACGACCGCAGGTCAAACACGATATTCGTCCTAGTGCCGCAAGTCGGAGACACCAGACCCACTCCTGCCCCCGCTTTCAATCCTCAGCTAGTGTTCGCTTCAGCAAGGGACGAATCAGTTGACGAACTTCTAGCGGCAGCCGGAACAACGGGCGATCGGTCGGCGGGTCAGACTTGAGCACCTCGATCGCAGCATCCAGACAAGCTAAGGGGATTTCCAAGGCCTCACAATCCAAGCCCGCGCTTTGCCAAGCATGATTCCACAAGTCGAGTTGTGAATCGGAATACTCTCCCTCGTCCAGACGCTCAATCGCTTGTGTCAACCCTTGCCCAAGTTTGTCGGCAACTCCATGCTGGATATAAATCGGAACGATCGCGGATACGTAGTCGGTCCACTCTGTTGGCCCCCGCTGCAAAATCATCGACAGGAAGTCATTCGGAGTGCCACCATAGGATGCAGAGCCTTGATTACCCATTTCAAAAGCGCGCTTGATCGCTTCCACGACCTGTACCAGCGAGCAGACGGCTGTCATCGGCTCGAAAACGGAGAACAGGGCTAAAGTTTTGGCACCTACCGAGACGCCAGGCATATCGATCACCGCTTCAAATTCACGAATGCTCTCGTGCCAATTCTTCAGCCTCCCCAACCGCACGCCACGATAAATAAGTGCCATTGCCTTCTGTTCCGCCGGTGCGTCGGGCATTTTCAGTACGTTGGTGAAATCGGCCAGTGCCGCTGGGGTGTCACCCAGTTGGCCATACGTGAAGCCACGAATGACAAGCGCCATTGCCTTTTGTTCCGCCAGTGCGTTAGGTATTTCCAGCACGCTGGTGTAATCGGCCAATTCCGCTTGTGTATCTCCTATTTGACGATACGTCACGCCACGTTTTAACAGTGCTTTTGCCTTTTGTTCCGTGGGCGCGTCAGGCATTTCCAGCACTCGAGTGTAATCGGCCAATTCCGCTTGAGTGCCACCCAATTGCCCATACCTCGCGCCACGATTAAGCAGTGCTTTTGCCTTTTGTTCCGCCGGTGCGTCCGGCATTTCCAGCACGCGAGTGTAATCGGCCAATGCCGCTTGAGTGTCTCCCAGTTGTCCATACGTCACGCCACGATTAACCAGTGATATTGCCTTTAGTTCCGCCGGTGCGTCGGTCATCTCCAACACGCCGGTGTAATCGGCAAATTCCGCTGGTGTGTCACCCAGTCGGCCATACGTCACGCCGCGATAAAACAGTGCCATAGCCTTTTGTTCCACGGGTGCGTCTGGCATTTCCAGCACGCGGGTGTAGTCGGCCAATGTCGCTTGAGTGTCACCTATTTGACCATTCGTGAAGCCACGATAAAGCAGAGCCTTTGCCTCTTGTTCGGTGGCTGCGCTAGGCATTTCCAGCACGCGAGTGAATGAGGCGGCGGCAGACTGAAAGTCCGACAGCTTGAACGATGCAATTCCCGCCAGAAGAGGTCCGGTGATGGGCTCGGCTACCGTCAATTCATTCGCCAGATTCTTGGCTGCTGAATAGTTGCCAGCCTCGAACTGCTCCGAATATTCCGCTCTCAGCGTTGAGTTGATGATCGCTTCAAAGGAACCATCGCATTGTAGGGCAGCTCGACAATACTGTTCGGATCGCGCATCGATGCCTCCTTTGTCGAGCCATGACTTGAGCTGGTTCTCGGGAAACCAGGCTTTCAGAAATCGCGTCAGCAGCTTGAGTGGCCGACCGCGTTGGTTCTTGACCTCCAGGCACAATCGCATGAGCGGTTCGGCCATGTCATAATACGACTCCTTGCCGCGCTTCTCACTCCGAACATAGCCTTTGGTTTTGAGACTACCAAGCTGTTTCGAACAATTGCCCTCCGCGATAAAGGTCTCTTGAGAAATCTCTTTCACGGTGAGGGCTCCGGTGGCGTCGCACAGAGCTTGTGCCAATTGTCGCTGCTGATCCGGAAGCGACCTCATGCGTTCC
>CAYWNG010000475.1:0-5515 GCA_964458685.1 uncultured Pirellulaceae bacterium | reverse complement strand
TCCAGGGCTCGCTAGCTGAGCAGACTTGAGACTTGAGACTTGAGACTTGAGACTTCAAACTTGAGACTTCAAACTTCAAACTTTTTACCGTCGATCTGTTGACGAACCGCGCTGACGAGTTGCTGAGTTGTAAAAGGCTTCTTCAAAAGCGACTCAGTTGCCTTGGGCGAGAATGCCAGGACTTTGGAGTCAGTGTGGTAGCCGCTGATGTAAAGTACGCGCAGATCGGGCAACGTGACTCGCATGGATTCGGCCAATTTGCTTCCTCCGATTTCTGGCATGACAACGTCTGTAACCAAAAGGTCTATCGGTTCAGAGTTCTCCTTCATCAGTTGCATTGCATGCCGTCCATTTTCAGCATCCAACACGCGGTAGCCATTCGACTCCAACATTCGCCGAACCATCGTTCGGACCGAAGGTTCGTCTTCGACTAGGAGAATTGTTTCAGTGCCTTGAGAGGTGTTCGGACGTTCATCGCAAAGCTGGATAGGCTGAGCGTTCTCAACCTGAGGAAAAAGTAGCGTGAAGGTGGCTCCTTGACCCAACTGGCTGCTAACGCGAATTAGCCCATTGTGCTGCTGCATGATTCCATGCACGACTGAAAGCCCTAGCCCTGAACCTTTGCCAATCTCTTTCGACGTAAAGAACGGCTCGAAGATTCGGTCTAGATTTTCCTTGGGGATTCCAATGCCAGTGTCAGATACTTGTAACTGAGCGTAGAGCACTGGACCGTCTTCATTCAGGTCATTCTTCGGCCGCGCCAACGTGGCAACGCTAGTTGTAATGTTCAAGCATCCGCCATTGGGCATCGCATCTCGAGAATTAACCGCCAAATTCATCAGCACCTGCTCAAGCTGATTGGTATCTGCCTTGATCGAACCAACTTGCGGATCAAGATCTACGCTCAAAGTTATCTGTTCACCAATAAGACGTCGCAGCAACTTTTCTGAACCAGCGATGACCTTGTTGAGATTGACGACTTGAGACTGAAAACGCGATCGACGACTGAACGTCAGCAGTTGTTCGGTCAATTGACCCGCTCGACGTCCCGCTTCGCGTATTTCCTGCACGGACTCTTGCCAACAGTCCGTACTGTTTTCAAGCAGCAAGTCACAGTATCCGTTAATGACCGTCAGCAGATTATTGAAATCGTGAGCGATGCCACCGGCAAGTTGCCCGATGGCTTCCATCTTTTGAGACTGCCTCAGTTGTTCTTCCAACTGCTTACGTTCGGAGACATCGCGAAAACTCCAGACTCGCCCGACGGGTACACCATCTATTCTCTGAGGCTGCGAGTAACGCTCGACGATTCGACCATCTTTGAACTCCAGCGCATCAAAGCTGGATGCATGCGGAGTGGTGTAGATTTCGCTAATTCGCTGCGCGAACGTGTCGGGATCTTTCAATTGCCCCAGCATTGCCGCCATCGATTGTCGATCGTTGAAGGCCGCGATGAGATCTTCTTTGCGACCCTGAGCGATTAGATCTATCGGAAGTTTCCACACCTCAGCGAACTGTTGATTGAAGTCGACGACTCGGCCTTGCAGATCAACAACCAAGATTCCGTCGGCGGTTGACTCTAGAGTCGCTTGAAGTCGCGAAAGGGATTGTTGCTTAACCAGTTCTGCCTCTTTGCGTTGTGTGATATCGATCGACATCGCAAGAGAGTACATCTCGTTCTCAATACGAATAATCTCGACTGACATGAGCAAGGTACGATACTGACCAGACTTTGTGCGAAATAGAATCTCCATATCCCGCGCGGACTCTGTGGCAGAAAGCTGCGACAACATCTCCAGGCGATCTTGCGGGTCTGCCCAAATCTTGAGTTCGCCAGTTGTCTTGCCCATCACTTCACTTCGCTCAAATCCGAACAGACGGAGAAAGGCATCGTTCGCATCAAGAACTCGGCCTTCGGGATAAGAGGCAACCATAATGGAGAACGGGCTTGCGTAAAACAGCTTAGAAAACCGTTCTTCGGAGCGGCGCAGAGCGACTTCGGCCAGCTTCCGATTGGTTACATCCTGCAACACTGCCGCAACGCAGGGCTTGCCATCTTCGATTTCCAATCGCGAAGTAGAAATCGCAACAACTCGTCGCGTACCATCTTTGCGACAGATCTCCCACTCTTCCGCTCGCATATCTTCGCCCAATCTCATACGAGCCATTCGCTGCTGAGCGGCTTGTTGGATTTCGGGGTCGGGATAGAGCGATTGATACCAACCGAGCTGATTGATCTCCTCCATGGTGTATCCGGTCAGTTCGGTCATTTGCTCGTTCCAGACCGAAAACTCGTTGAATGGATACTCAGGAATTTCGTGACAAACGCAGATGCCTTCGGCGGCCGTTCGAATGATAGTCTCGCGGAAATCGTTAAGCTTCCGAATTCGCGAATCGCTCTCGCGAATCGCCTCCGTGGCTCGCTTTAGGTCTTCAACATTCGTGCAGGTACCGTACCAGGAGCGAATAACACCGCTGGGGCCACGAACTGGAACCTGGCGAGTGATATGCCAGCGGTAGATTCCATCGAGTCCAAGAATTCGGAACTCAATGTCCCGTGGTACTCCATCGCTTAGCGTCGTGGTCCAGATCTTGATCGTGTGCGGCAAGTCGTCGGGATGTATGACGCGATCCCAAGACCAACCTGTGAGCTGATCGGTACCAACGCCTGTATACTCAGTGGCCTTAGCATTCAGGTAGGTCAATCCGCCATCTGGCGCAGCAATCCAAACGATTTGTGGTATCGCGTCGGCTAGTTCTCGAAGGCGCTCTTCACTCTCTTTCGACGATTGCTCAATGAGCTTTCCCATAAGGACTTCTCTGTTGGAGGCAAAACACGATATGCACTGCTTGGCTCGCCCCACACGGACAAAACAAGTTGGACTAGTCGAGCGTATGGGAGGAGCATTCTAGTGTCCGTGCCAAAGAAATCACCACCGCTCTTATGGAACCTCCTCCCACGGCCGAAAGATCGACCAGTCATCGCGGGTTAGGCAACTGCTGCACATAGAATGTTGTTGTAACTGCTGTGTAACGGTATTCGAAGAAGCACGAACAGTTCGTTGTTGACCGCCGTAGTTACGAGTGTTGTGCTGAGAGTTGGTTTCACGTTCATGTAGTAGAAGTGGAGATCCGCGTGTTTATTCTGCAAAAGAAAATTGTTCTTCTAGTGGCTAACTACTTAGTCATGAGCCCTAGTTTGGCGCTTAAGTGCCAAATTGCTTCGGCTTCACCACTGCAAGCACAATCGCTAGTCGACCAAGCTGATTTGGAACAGCCATCGCAAAAGTCGACTCTAGGCAAGACCGTCAAGGAACTCGACAAGGCGATCATGCATGTCTACCACGCAAAGGATGGAGCGTACTGGTTTGGTAGCGATTCGCAGGGAGCCTATCGCTACGACAAGAAGAGAGTCGTTCGTTACACGACCGAGGATGGACTCGCCGGCAATCGAATTGTTGGAATTCAAGAGGACAACGCTGGAGCGATCTACTTCACAACGAATAAAGGGATTTCAAAGTTCGATGGTCAGTCGTTTACGACATTGCCAGTAGCAAAGCAGCTCGGCGTTTTCCCCAATCCATGGAAGCTTGAACCGGACGACCTATGGTTTCCTGGCCAGCAGGACACAGGCGAGGTCTTTCGATTCGACGGAAAGACACTGACGCCGCATTTTCTGCCCCCAACCAAGATTGGCCAAGAGCTTGCAGCAAGGTTCCCGCGAGAGAAATTCCCAGCCGCTATCTGGAATACGAACGACGTTTACAAGATCTACAAAGACTCCAAGGGAAGAGTATGGTTTGGAACGGCGGGAGCGGGGCTTTGCCGTTTTGACGGAAAGGAACTGAAGTGGATGTACGAATCGCATCTCACAGATGTGCCCGCGGGAGGGTCATTCGGAATTCGTTCGATCCTGGAAGATAAGCAGGGGGACTTTTGGATTTGCAACACTCGCTATCGCTATCGAATCGACGCGGCAAGTCCGCAAGAAGCTGGGAAACTGACCGCAGAGAAAAAGAATGACGGGCTCACCTACACGCGAGTGCCTGGAGTCAATCCCTTTGTGGCCCCCGATGGAAGGGACCACATCTACTTCATGGACATCGCTGAAGACAGTTCTGGCAAGCTGTGGATGGTAACCTACGGATTTGGAGTGTGGTGCTACGACGGTGTCCGGATGAAACACTATCCCATCCTTGAGGGCACCACGCAAATCAAGCTCTATTCAATGCACAAGGACAGAGACGGTCAGCTTTGGTTAGGAACCCGCGAGGCTGGGGTCTATAAGTTCGATGGCCAGCAGTTCGTTCGATTTCAACCATCTAATTGACGCACAAGCATGCCTTGCAATCGATAAAGGCGGAATAACCGTTCGATTCGAGAAGTGGCAATATCCTAAGGACTCTTCAGATTTTTGGAAAGCTGATTGGATGCGACCTAGAATTTGGCATGACTGGAAAATCCCCACTTCGAAAAAATAGTAAGAAGAGAAATGGAGCCGCGATCGTCGAGTTCGCGCTGTTCCTGCCCTTGTTTTTTATGATCACGATGGCAACGATCGAGACTTGCCGAGTGCTCTATCTTCGACAGTCACTGACGATCGCAGCTTACGAATGTGCTCGACTAGGCGTTATTCCTGGAATGAACTTGGAAGCGATGCAATTCCAATGTGATGCGATCGTTGATGGTCGCAATCTTCGCAATGTAACGCTAACCGTAGATCCGCCCGACCTGTCGAGTCTGAACTACGGTGATCCCCTAACGGTAACAGTAGAAACGAAAGCGGACGATAACGCGATTCTTGGTACTTGGTTTTACAGAGGTAGGACACTTCGTGAAACCGTTGTCATTCTAGGAGAGTACTAGAATGATGATCCGCACGCAGCAAACACGCCACGGAAGTGCGATGGTATTGATGACAGTCCTGTTGCCAGTGGTCCTGGCCGTAGCGGCATATAGCATTAATGTTGTCTACATGGAACTGTCTCGCACGCAATTGCAGGTCACTACCGATGTGGCAACTCGTGCTGCGGGCCGAGCACTTGCTGTGACCAGAAGTCAAAGTGAGGCAGTTGCCGCGGCCGATCGAGTCATTCAACTGAACACATTTGAAAATCGCCACTTCGATCTTAGTTCTGCTGAGCTGAGGTTTGGAGCATCAACCCGCATCGACTCTGCGCGATATCGCTTCACCGAAGGAGCCCCAGAGCCCAATGCGGTTCGATTTGAAACAGGTAGTAAGCTAAGAGTCCCGACTCTCTTTCCAACAATGGGAGTCCCAGTCGACTTTCGTCCTGTAAAGTCTGCGATATGTACTCAAACGGAACTGGATCTCGCGCTTGTGATCGATCGCTCGGGGTCGATGGCCTATGGTTGCTTTGAAGCTGCTACCGGAAGTCCCCCAGCCAATGCACCGCCTGGTTGGCGGTTCGGAATGCCAGTGCCGCTCGGGTCGCGATGGTTAGACGCAGTCAGCTCGGTGAGTTACCTTCTTCAGTTGCTCGACAAATCCGCG
>CAYWNG010000474.1:0-5528 GCA_964458685.1 uncultured Pirellulaceae bacterium | reverse complement strand
GCGCTGAGTCTCGTAGGTATCGAAGTTGCCTTCACAGTAATGCACATGGCCGTCGCCTTCGAAGGCCAGGATGTGCGTGGCGATACGATCCAAAAACCAACGATCGTGCGAAATGACCACAACACATCCAGCATAATTCAGGATTGCTTCTTCCAACGAACGCAGCGTGTCAACGTCCAAGTCGTTGGTGGGTTCGTCCAACAGCAACACATTACTGCCTCGTCGCAAGAGCTTTGCCAAGTGCACTCGGTTGCGCTCTCCACCAGACAATACTCCAACCTTCTTTTCCTGATCGGTACCACGGAAATTGAATCGCGAGACATAGGCTCGAGCGTTAATCTTACGCTTACCCATCTCCAAAATTTCATTTCCACCGCTGATCTCTTGGAACACCGTTGCATCAGCAGCCAACGAGTCGCGGTTCTGATCAACATACCCAAGCTCAACCGTCGAGCCGACTCGCAGTTCACCCGAGTCGGGCGTCTCTGTTCCGATCAGCATGCGGAAGAGCGTTGTCTTTCCAGCTCCGTTAGGTCCAATCACACCGACAATTCCTCCCGCAGGAAGACTGAAGTTGAGATTTTCAATGAGCACGCGATCGCCGAAGCCCTTCGTGAGATTCTTGGCTTCGATCACCAAATCTCCCAAGTGCTTACCCGGTGGAATTTGAATCTCCAGTTCGTCAGGTCGTTCGTCGTATTCCAACGCGGCAAGCTTCTCATAAGCGGTGATACGCGCCTTGCTCTTGGCTTGTCGAGCTTTCGGTGATGATCGAATCCACTCCAACTCGTTGGCCAAAGTCTTTTGGCGATTGGCTTGCTGCTTTTGCTCGAGATCCAAACGAGCCTTCTTCTGTTCGAGCCACGCGGTATAGTTGCCTTCGAATGGGTGACCTTCGCCGCGATCAAGCTCAAGAATCCACTGAGCGACATTATCCAAGAAGTAGCGATCGTGAGTCACGGCAACCACGGTGCCTGGATACTGAGCCAAATGCTGCTCCAACCAGTTAATCGACTCGGCGTCCAAGTGGTTGGTAGGTTCGTCCAGAAGCAAGAGGTCGGGTTGTTCAATCAACAGCTTACACAATGCCACGCGCCGCCGCTCACCGCCAGAGAGCGTCGAAACATTCGCGTCACCTGGAGGCAGGTTCATAACGGTCATCGCAACTTCGACTTGACGATCCAGCTCCCAAAGATTGTTAGCGTCGATAATATCCTGTAGCCGGGCCATTTCGTCGTACAGCTTCTGAAGCTTGTCGTCGTCGGTCACTTCACCCAGCAGCGTGGTGATCTCGTTGTAGCGATCCAATACCGCGCGTCGTTTGGCAACGGCTTCCTCAACGTTGCCCTGCACGTCTTTGTCGGGATTGAGCTGCGGCTCCTGAGGCAGATAGCCCGCGGTGAAGCCCTGCGTCAAAACAGCTTCGCCATCGAACTCCTTGTCAACTCCAGCCATGATCCTCAGCAGCGTACTTTTACCGGCCCCGTTGGACCCCAAAACGCCGATCTTGGCACCTGGATAGAAGGAGAGCCAAACGTTCTTGAGGACCTCGCGCTGCCCATGCTTCTTGGTGAGCGATTCCATGCGAAAAATATACTGATGACCCATAGGTTTATCCGAAGGCAGATCGATTGAGGCTAGTAAGTTGTTGAGAGCGAAGAATTTTACCAGTCTTCGAACAGTCCGCCAGACACGTTTTTTCTCGGAATTCACACGTAAATTGCTGTGGACCGAGTCGAAAACCCAAGGCCGAGGCGATTCACTCAGGTGCAAGACTACCGCCCAAACCTTCGCGTACAATTATTTCGGCAGTTATGGCGATCTCGGCAGTTGTGGCGATCTCGACAGTAATGGCTGGGCAGTTGTAGTCTTGGCTCTGAAGGCTGGGCAGTTTGTAGTCTTGACGCTGCAGTTGTCGCTCTAAGTCGTAGCTCTATTGTCGTAGCTTTGGCAGTTTGGCTACCGGTTTCGCGAAACAGCCCCTACAATTCCTGCCAGCGCACCAAGCGGTGACCTCAAAGGACTTCTCTCGCATAGATGATTTTTATGCCGCAGATCGAATTGGAAATGGATCTCGACGACGAACAACCGCTCAGCGAACCGATTGAGCGTTGGCTGGAGGCTTCGCGTCAGCGGATTCAATTGTTCTGGGATCAATTTCCGCAAAAGCCGCTGGCTCAATACATCGAATGCGACTTCGAATGGGTCACGCGAGGCTTGCAGTATTGCGTCGACCAACAGTTAATCGATGGCAAGCTGTTTGTCGAATGGGGCTGTGGATTCGGAGTGGTTACTGGAGTGGCCAGCATTCTTGGCCTAGATGCAATCGGTATCGAGGCTGAGGAGTTTCTATGCGAAGAGGGCAAAAAGCTGCTTAACGCCAACGCGATCGAGGCTGAACTCTGGTGCGGAAACTTCTTACCTAGCGGTTCCGCCAAGCTCTCGATGGACGACGATCCCAACGTCTCGTTGACGCACACCTGCGAGTCCGCTTATGCGACCAATCAAATGACGCTCGACGACTTTGCCATCGTCTACGTCTATCCTTGGCCCGGCGAAGAGCATTTCTTAAAGTCTGTCTTCAATCGCTACGCTCGCAAGGAGGCTTTGCTTTTGCTCTATCGCGGACCGTATCACGTTGAGCTGTATCGCAAACAGTAGTTCTAACTAGATTTCTTGCGAAGGATGCGATCGCCTAATCGCTGCGAAAACGCTGTAACAAGCCGAAGCCACCAAGCCTTGCGAGGAAGTATCAGCGTTTCTTTGCGACCGCTTGCAGCTTGAAGAATCTGTCTTGCGAGTTCACTCGGATTCAGACCCTTGATCTTCGCTCCGCCGCCCGGCTGAAGTGCCTCAGCAGGAAGATTACTGTCAGAGCTAACCAGTTGTTCGTAGCGTTTGCCTGCGTCATCTCGCGCGATGGGACCAGGGCAGCACAGCATGACATGCATTCCCGATTCGGCGTACTCGAGTCGAGCCTGCTGAGCTAAAGCAGCCAGACCGTGCTTGGCAATCGAGTATCCGCCTAAGAATCGCGGCGCGAAAATACTGGACAAAGAACCAATCAAGACCATCACACCTTGCGAGGCGGCGAGCGCCTTCGAGAAGTGCTGAACAGCGTGAAGGCTGGTCACGACATTGGCATCGATCAGTTCGTGTAATCGCTCGCGAGTCAGACTGGCAAGCGTGCCTCGATCGCTCACGCCGATCGCTTGAACGACTAAATCGACCGAAGGAGCCATCTCCGCCAAAGTCTTCGCGCAGTTTGCGGCTTGATCAGCGTTGCTCAAATCGCCGCGAATGGTTTGAACCGTTGTCTTCGAAGCGACCTCTAATGCGACCGATCGAAGCGAATCAACTGCCTGGGATAGCTTGGATTCATCGCGACCAATCAACACTACTAGCTTGCAACCTTGTCGAACAAGTTCGGTTGCAATGTGCAGCCCCAAGCCACTTGAGCCGCCGCAGATGACCACAGTTTTTTCTTTCCAATCTGACATCAAAAGATTCGCAATTGAGTACATTCAACACGGACGTGCAGAGATTTTAGTTTCACTTTTCAGTTCCTCTAACCCAAATCACCGGAAATGGCGAAATCGCAGCCGCTTGTCGAGCTTCAATCTCGGTCTGGGTAAACACAACTGCGTCGAGAGTCGGAATTGCAGCTAAGTCGATGTTGCCGACGAACCGGTATTCCCTTTCGTCGGACCAGTCCTGCCGACCATCTGTAGGCTGAAAGTACAATTGTTGTTCTGAAGGTAATTTCTCGAAATCGTGTTTCGATCCATAGACTACTGCGTGTGCATCGGCGAGGCACGAAAGGCGAAAGATGATTCCGTAAGGCTCCCAATCCCATCGGCCCAAGTGAGCGCGAAAGGTCCTTCGCGCGAGAAGCTCGTCTATCGGAGCGGCGCTTAGGCTAACCATGGGAGTTTGTGTTCGCGTCATCCAGTTCGATCCTCGCAAACAACGCTCTTGTAAGATATTCATCAGCGTGAGAAATGGATCTGGGTTGTTCGAATTCCCATCATGCCACACTCGTCGAACAAAACTCTCTATGGACTCTTGAGGCCACGCGGCGCTGTTGCCGCGCGTACAGTGCGTAAGATAGCTCCACGGTTCTGTTTGATCTTGTAGCCATTTCGAAAGCGAAAGGCAGGGCTGCAATGTTGCCGTTGCGGATAGGGTGTTGCAACGACTGAGCTGGTTGTTGAGTCCTACGCACGCTTCAATATCGACAACGTAGCCCACTGCACCGCGATCCAGCCAAGCTTGGTGCGACTTCCAATCTTGCTTCGTTGCGTATCGATAGTTCGGCATGGCAATAAAGCAACTTCCGGTCGGAAAGGCTGGATCACTTAGGCGGCTCTGTAGCAACTTTGCAGTGTTGCCGGACGTCTTGATCGAAAGTGCCGAAACACGGTCTGCCAAAGCAACAGACGCTCGATCTCGTAACGGAGTTCTTGCGAGTGATGCCACTTCTTCATTCGCTTGATCATCGTGGTTCGTACTTTGAGCGTGATCGCGAAGCAATGGCGAGATCCAAATGCCATGCTCTAAACTCACTGCATTTGCATCACTTTCGACGAGCTGCGACAGACTACGCGCCAGCCACTCCTCGGCAGCGGTGTTGCTGGAACTGAGTGTTGCTTGCTTCGCCGATTCCTTGCCGAAGCGAGGCGGCCTTTCGAGCGTCAACTCGATCAGCGGAACAGCCGCGGCCCGAGCGAATTGCCTTGTCGGTTCATCCAGCGTTGTTCCTTCTGTCACGATTACGCTAGCCGCGTCGCGCTGTGCGGAGCGAATGGCCCAGTCTAGCAGAGTTGGCCAACATGGCATGTTCCGATAGTCTCGCCCTAACTGTGAACAGACGATCGCATGAACTTTTTCAGGTAGCAAACGACGGGCACTCGGTGAAAGCAAAAAAAGTCGTGGTCCAAGCCAAGCTTCAACTATAGAAAAGCTATCTCGCGGCCATCGATCCAAAAGTGCCCAGCCATCTCGTTGAAGGTCTCGCAAGCGATTACAAGCTGCAGTGGCTGAAATCGAATCGCAACGTTGCGACATCGCTAACGACATCCATTCAATCCAGCACTTGTCATTTCCACTGGAGCCAACTGCCGCGCTAGCCAATTCGAAATCGGCAGAGATCCAATGCAGTTTCTGCATCGCAGCAAGCATAACCCGAACACTGGCCGACGAGCCTACCATGCTGATCTACCCTGTTCGGCTCATGCGCTCGAGAGCTCTTACACGAAGTCCCAAACGACCTTTAAGCACGCGTAGAAAAGACTATGACTTAGTTTGCAATAGTCTAACAAAATTGTTCTACCGCTTGGCAGCGGTAGCTACCGTCGCCAGACGGTAGATCAGCTTAGCGGCCCTCGTCTCCCGAATTTTTCTACCGCTTGGCAGTGGTAGCTACCGTCGCTAGACGGTAGATCAGCTTAGGAGCCCTCGTCTCCCGAATTTTTTCTACCGCTTGGCAGCGGTAGCTACCGTCGCCAGACGGTAGATCAGCTTAGCGG
>CAYWNG010000473.1:0-5532 GCA_964458685.1 uncultured Pirellulaceae bacterium | reverse complement strand
TCTTGTTTTTGTCAGCGACTGACTTCAATTCCAAAGGAACCGGAGCCTAACGGCTTTCGGCTAGTTTTCCTAAGCGGGACGCTCTCTAACGGCTTTCGGCTAGTATTCCTAAGCGGGACGCTCTCACAAGCCTTCCGGCCAATCTTCGCTATTTCTCGCCAGCCTGAGCACACCTCGGGCGCTTCTTCACGGTCACAGAGCATCTGCGCGTACCGCAATTCTTCCTACGAAGCTTGCCTTGGTAGGGCCTCTCTGCGATCACGGCGTCCGTGCTCTTTGCTCTTCTGGATTTCGGGTGGGCCTCCCCGATCAAGATCAGAATGCGCCGTATCTAGCGTTACTCTTTACCTAACCGCAACAACGCAATGATCCGCGTCACGGATTGGGCGTTTTTGATTCCTACCAATCCACCGCGACACTAACTGCGGTGTAGGCTTCCAACGGATTGCAAGGATAACTATTCGAACTTATCTGTATGTCGAATAGGCAAGCGTTAGCGGTTAGGAAGCCCCTAGGATGTTGCTTTCGATCATCAACAAAGGACTGACTCGACTTGGACGTCGCGCCGAGTGCGTAACCGTCGTCGCATTCTGTCTAGCGTTGCTTCTGATCTCTAATGGTTGCCGACAGTTGCAACTTCCAGCGATCGACCCCAACGGGCGATGTCTTTTTCTACCGCTGACCAATACGACTCAGCTCGACATTCCTCCACTGCATTCAAGCCCTGGCCAGCAAGGATTCATTCCCACACCGGCCTATCAAGCTCCCGTCGCTCCAGCGCCGTGCGTGGGAGCCAATTGTGAACCTGGCGGTGTTTGCAACCTATTTCATCGCAAGCACGACTGCCTGCAAAAGATCCATGATCACTTTCGCTGTCCAGGAGAAATTGGCGAGCTTCAGTTGACACCGTTGCGCGTGGTCGCACCGGTTGGCGGTGAAGTCGTTTTGCTGGCCGGTATCTGCGGCGAGGATGGCTACTTAGTCAAGCGCGAGCCGATTGAGTGGATGATCGCTCCCGATAGCGTTGGACAGATCATTGAAGTCAACGATGATGCTCCGGGTAAACTATCCGGCTTGTT
Source organism: uncultured Pirellulaceae bacterium (assembly GCA_964458685.1). GTDB lineage: Bacteria > Planctomycetota > Planctomycetia > Pirellulales > Pirellulaceae > Aureliella. The sequence goes on along the minus strand of CAYWNG010000473.1, from coordinate 4,453 downwards.
ACACCCCCACCGACCTAAAGTTCAAAAGTTGGGTGTCGACTTTGCGAAAGGTCGCACCAGCTCGAAAACGCAAGTCATCGATCGCGGCACTCCGAACTGTGATGATGATATTCACTTGCGCGAAGGTGAAACGTGGGTCAGCATTTCATCGCCCACCGCTGGTATCACTCGAGTTACTTCACTTGCACCAGAAAGCAAAATCTGGGACCGCCGTCGACAAACGGCCGTCATCTATTGGTTGGATGCAAAGTGGGATCTTCCTGCCTCACAGATCGTCAAGTCCGACCAGCGCGTTATTCTTCGAACCAAAGTCACCAAGTCTGAGCAATTGGTTCCCGCCTCGGGCTGGCTTGTTCAATACACAATATTGAATCCTGCGATTGCCACGTTCGTTGGTCCACCCGATGCTCAACGAATGGATGAAAGAACTATTAGGACTGTCGTCGATCGCGATGGATTCGGTTATGCCGAGCTCGCCGCGGTACCTGGGGCTATGGGCACAACGCCCATTCAAATTGACGTTATCAGTCCAGCGCAACCCAACGACAACTTGCCAGAATTGCCTGTAGGCAGTGGTCAGACTTTTGTAACCTTCAGCGCGGCGGGCTTGTTGATTCAAGCTAACGTTCCCCAGGTAATTACCAAGGGAGACCAATTCCCCATCTCCGCAATACTCGCCAATCCTGGTGATCTACCTGCCGACAATACGCAACTTCGTGTGGATTTACCAGAAGGACTGCAAATAGTCCCAGGAAGTATTAGACCAGCTACACAATTCACACAGCAAACGGATCGATCCGCATTTTGGGATCAAGGCGTCCTACCAGCCAATCGCCAATTAGATGTTTCCTTCACGGTTGCAGCAGTTCAGAGCGGCGATTTCCGAGTGCGATTTCAGGCTGCCGCCAATGGCATTCAAAATGTGATTGAAGAACGGCCTATTTCAATCAGTGAACCGATGGTCGAGGTCCGCTTCGCTCCCGTTGACGGCGTTTCCCAAGCGGAAGTTGGTGCCATCGTGAAGTATAAAATCGAACTCATGAATACCGGGCGATCAACACTCACAAATCTAAAACTCTTTGTGAAGGCAACACGCGGGCTTGTGGAAATCACGGGGGGAAGTAACGAAGTCGAACAGGTCATTCCAGTCTTGGTGCCGGGTGAAAAACGTGAGTTGGAAGTTCCTCTGCGAGTCCAACAAGAAGGTCCACAGGAAGCAAAACTGATTGTCCAATCCGGCAATGCAGTGATCGCAGCTCCCCCCGTCGCCCAAATTGAAGGCAAACCACAGAGAAAACGCCAACCTGATATTGGCGTCGAGATCGTGTTCCCGACTGAACGTCAATCTAAAGTGCTTCGACCAGGCGAGTCGCATCGAGCTCAGATCTTGGTCAGGAACACAGGCGCGACGACTCTTACTAATTTGGAAGTTCAGATATCCGCCGATGAGCGCCTGCTCCAATTCTACAAAGTTGATCCGTCAAATGAGTTCTTTGCATCAGGCTCTGGTGGTAATGTGCGTTGGACGCCACCGAACATGTTACCGGGCGATGGTGCTGATACGATTCGTGTCCTGCTGCTTGAGGTTAGGGCCTTAGCTCCAACTCCAGTTGCGGCCATCAACGTGATCGCTCGGTCAGCAGAAGGTGTGCAGGCTACCGCCACAGCTCAAGTTGAAATTCGCGACGATCGTATGGCCAATCCACCGCTCGGCGGCAACCCGGTCATGCCGAATCCAAACATCGATCCTGGGTTGGGTGGTGGTGTGATGCCTCCAGCAAACAATCCTCCCTTTAACCCCGCGCCCAATAATCCTCCACCAAATAATCCTCCATCCACCAATCCACCCGCCAACAATCCACCCAGCGGTCGATTGAGAATCTCGATCAACGACTTCAACGATCCAGAAGTTGTTGGCAAAGAGATCCGTTACTCGGTACGAATAGCTAACGATTCCAACCAGATCAGCGGCAGAACTCAAGTCGAGCTTCGCGTTTCGGAAGGTGCTGAATTGCTGGCCGTTTCCTCGGATGGCAGCAATGTCACTCCTCGACGTGGTGCCAACGGCACGATCGTCTTACCGACACTTGAAGCGTTCCGCGTCGGCGAAGAGATCGCCTATACGATCTACATGCGTTCGCGAATCCCTCAAGTGATGCGAATCGAAGCCACGGTTCGCTCAGACCTTTTCCCCAACGGCGAAACGGCAACTGAAACGACCACGATCACTCCCGCGAATTAGTTATGAATGTGGCGGCGGAAGTCAGATTACGAACTAACAGCCGCTTTGCTCTGCGAGCTTCGCGATCCACCATTCCATCAAACTTGCTTGATTCGCGTTGCGATCCACGTGCTCCATCGTTCGCAAGCAAGTGTCCCAACACGCCAGCGCGGCTGAACTTCCGCGGCTCCAAAATCTACTGGCTCGCTCCAGCGCGGACGACAACGGTTGATCGACATGCGAGAGGTTAGAACTGCTGACCTCAGCATCAAACTGTAGGGTCAACTCGCGGTAGAACTGCGCTGCGAAGCTCATCACTAACTTCATTCGATCGCGCTTTAGCTTAGCTTCTTTTCCGGCAGCATCGATAATCGCATTGCAGGTCTTAGTAAGCTCGGCCAACTGAATCTTCGGACTAGCCAGCTTCTCCAAAAAGGCCGCGCGGAATTCATGCAGCTCGGGATCGTTTAATAACTGTGCAGCACTCATACTGCCGCCGCTCACCTTGGCAAGCTCGCTGGCTACCGCCGCATCTTGCACAATGTTATGTCGTAGCAACAACGTGGCTAGATCTGACTCGCTAAGCGGATGAAAGAGCACACACTGACAACGCGATCGAATGGTCGGTAATTGTCGTTGAAGACTTGTACCGATCAGAATCAAGATCGAATCCGTCGGTGGCTCTTCGAGCGTTTTGAGCAGCGAATTGGCTCCCTCTTCGTTCAGATAATCCGCGTCGTCGATGATCGCTACTTTACGCCGACCACCAAAGGGTCGCAAACTGATATCGTGGCACAGCCCCTCTCGCATCCGATGATCTTGATCACCAATCAAAAGATCCAAAGGTAGGCTAGACCGGTCGGCAGGCTTGCTCAGCTCAATCAAGTCCGGGTGTGTACTCGCTTCGACCTGAGCACAATCTTCGCACTTACCGCAAGCGTTCAACTGATCGGTCGGTGAATTTCGACACAGCAGGCTCTTGGATAGCAGCTTAGCGAAGGTTCGCTTGCCAATTCCATCGGGGCCAATGAATAGAAAGCTGGTTGCCAATCGACGCTGAGCGAGCGCATTCTGGAACCAAACCAATTGCGTTTGGTGTCCCAGTAATGAGTCCCACTGCATCGAACTTGTCCCCAGAAAACCTTGTGACGGATTGGAAATGAACGCAGATTCTACCCCTTGGCGGCAACTTCGCAAAGTCGCTTGATCTCCGCAGCAGAGCACAATATGGAACTCCGCCTTGGCGAGAAAATCGAATTCTGTTCCAATAACTACTAGTTCGAAGACGACAAATCACGGAGGATTTTCTCAATTGGCAGATCGAAAGGGCACCTGGAAAGATTGGATTGGCTACATCCTGTTGCGGGCTGTGGTTTGCCTGATCCATTGTGCCTCCTTAGAACGATGTGACCGGGTTTGCAGGCTGCTATCCGTCGTCCTATCGGATTGGGTGAAGATTCGCCGCAAGATTATCGACAGCAATTTGCAGTTGGCTTACGGGACTCTTTCTAAAGATCAGCTCTCTTTCCTCCGCCGACAGATGTGGCATCATCTGTTGCTGATGATTTGTGAGATCGCTCACGCTCCCCGAAAAATCCATCGTACGAACTGGCGCGATCATGTGTACATGCGCGACAAGGACGCAGCCGTAAAATACCTTTTGGATGATCGAGCGACAGTACTGGTAACCGGGCATTACGGCAACTTCGAAGTCGCCGGATTTGCCACGGGACTGCTTGGTATGCACTCGTCTACTGTTGCTCGCCCCTTGGACAATCCTTATGTCGACGAGTATGTCGAGAAGTTCCGCTCGTCCAGCGGCCAACATATCCTTCCGAAAGAAGGTAGCTCCACAGCAATACAAGAGCTGCTGGAATCTAAGGGAACTCTCACGATACTTGCTGACCAGCATGCGGGGAACAAAGGCTGTTGGGTGGACTTCTTCGGACATCCAACATCGTGCCACAAAGCACTGGCGTTATTCGTTCTATCCGCTAAAGCTCCGATGCTAGTCTCGTACGCCAGACGTCTTGACCGCCCTCTAAAGTTCGAAGTCGGCATGACCGGATTTGCAGATCCTGCCTTGCTCGATACCGCATCTCCACCGGAATACCTTGAGTCCGTTGAAGAACTCACCAAGTGGTACAACTTGCGATTAGAGGAAGCCATTCGTTTAGCTCCACCATTATTTCCTCTTCTTGATTCTCCTGAATTATGCGTATCGAAGCCGAT
>CAYWNG010000472.1:0-5555 GCA_964458685.1 uncultured Pirellulaceae bacterium | reverse complement strand
CTAACGCGTGGCGGCGAGGACGCTCTCTAACGGCTTGCGGCTAGTTTCAATGTTTTCATTGAGATTCTAAGCCGGAGGCTCTCTAAAGCGTTGCTGCTGGTCAAATCCCAAAACGAAAAAACCCCGGCTGTTAACCGGGGTTTTTGAGTTGAATCGTGGGGCGATTCCGACTGGGATAACTATCGGTTTAGCTCGATACCGACGGTCAGACCTGCCATAAATACGTTTTGATCTTTCAGGCTGACCGCTCCAGTGGTGCTTGTACCACCGCGACGAATACCTCTTGCGAAGTTGATAACTTGTATACCGCTTCGCAATCCAATGTACTTCGTCAATTGGTAGGACGCATCGAATCGAGATTCAAATCCCCAAACACCGCGTTCCTTCGTTGTGTAGCTATTGATGCTCGTATTCTGTGTTGCTGCGACTGCAACGTTGGTCGCTGGCGCACCTGCATACTGAGTAATGAACGTGTTTTGGTTCAGCGTAGTGGTTTGGAAATTCGCCGCTAGGAAGGTTCGAACTTCTGCACCAATTCTCCAACGATGGTAGTTGTTGAAGTATCTGGCACCGATCTGACCACCAAGCATTCGATTTAGGTTTGTGGTTTCCCAAGACCGCAAAGTCTCAAGCTGTGTGGATGCCGTGTTCCCAGGAGCAGTGATCAGAGTCGTGTCTCGGAAATACTCTTGATCTTGAGTGAAGTCTGTAAAGTTGGTGTATCGCAAGCCTACGAGAGGTTCAAGAATTCCACCGTAACGATAAGGACTTCGTCTCCAAGTCTTATTGATTTCAAAGTTCCAATATCCACCCGCGTTCAGGCTATCCGCAACGTTGTACGCTCGGGCTAGCAAGAATGGGTCGTTGCGGTCGACGATTGGGAACACCGGAGCACCTGCGGCACCACCACCACCACCACCACCACCAGCTCCACCGCCGCCACCTCCGCCGTTTGTATTGTCGGCAGTGTTGTTACGGTTAATTCGTTCGCGGTAAACACCGTGGTACGAACTCAGGTTAGTTAGCTTGTTGTAGTTAAACAACCAACCGCTTCCATTGTCTCGGACAAACCCTATATCCGTCCTATGACCGCCGACAATATCGCCAGCGTTGGAGGAACGAGTCTGTCCTGCTGGTCGAGGCAGGTCTGGGCGCGAAACCCAAATCTTCATCCGATCATGACTGGCGAACCAGCCATAATTTCCACGTTTACGTAACGAGTTGGCAGACAACTCGTCAGCGTCCACTGGAGCAAACCACTGCCAATCTGGATCAAACTCCATTGGCTCAGCAAGTGGTAGGAAATCCTGTGCCTGAGCAACAGGGGCGAGTGCAAATATTGCACATGCGCCTAAAAATCGCCATGTTAGTTTGAGCAACGACATAACTACCTTCCACCGTAGCAAACGGAATCGCCCCCAAGGTGTCGAAGTCATCGTTAGACCCGACGCACCTATAAATTCTGGTTGTGCCGGTAGTATCGGATCGTCCGTTAAAAAGAGTTGAGTCACACTAGGTAAACCTTGACGAAAATACCTTTTCTTCCCAGGTCAAGGGCAGTTTCCACCCTTCTAGTCTTGCGACTGGCGAGTCTAGGTTAAATGGGTGAGCACCTTGAGCCATAATCCTAAGCCTGCTAGCATTCGGTTTAGTCCCACCGCCATTCTTTTAAGGTCTTTGATCATGGTTCAGGCATTGCTTTGCGTCATTTTGCTCTTGCAACAGCCCACAACTCAGGTGCCGGTCGCTCCTTTGTCTGTAGCCGAGTCACCAGTTGTACAGCAAACGGCTATAACTCAGACTGCTATAACTCAGACTGCCAATACAGAGCAGTTGACTGCGGATGAGCGACAACTGCTGGCCAGCCTTACAGAGCGTGCCCAAAAGCAGTGGGAAAAGGATATCAAGGAGCTGGAGTCGCTGGATCAGAAGCAGGTAGACGCCAAGGACCCCATCCTCTTCATTGGCTCGTCGTCCATTCGGTTGTGGACATCGATGGCCGAAGATATGGCGCCTTGGCCCACGATTCGACGAGGCTACGGGGGAGCCAAATTCACGGACTTAGTTGTCTTCGCCGAGAGGCTCGTCGCCAAGCATGACTACCGAGCCCTTGCCGTCTTTGTCGCAAATGACATTACCGGCGGTGCTGATGACAAGAGCCCTGAAGAGGTTGTCGGTCTTTGTAAAATGCTAGTAAAGCTTGTGCGCAAAACGCATCCCGACAAGCCGATCTTCTTTATCGCAATCACTCCCAATAGCAAACGATTTCACGTGTGGGACAAGATCCACAGAGCCAATGAACTGATCCAGCAATACGCCGAGTCGGACCCTAAAATCCACTTCATCGATACGGAGAAGTACTACTTCGGCGAGGATGGCAAGCCACGAGACGAACTGTTCGTAGAAGATAAGTTGCATCAGAATGCGGTGGGCTACAAGCAATGGGCCGCTATCATCAAGAAGCAACTAGACGCTGATTTGGGAATCGCTTCGCCCCCAAAGTAATTGCCCGCGGAGCATTGCCTTCCGGTTGTAACGAATGCAACGACTTTAGCGGCCGTCGTTGATGAGCTGTTCGGTTCCGACTTTGAATTTGTCCATACTTAGGATCAAGATTCCACGCCAGCATAACTACAATAGCGATAGTTTTTCCACACCTTCGCCTCTCCGTTCGAAATCGCTGACTGAACCTACATGCACATTAGCAAAGCTATTATCACCGCGGCTGGCAAGTCGCAGGCGCATTTGCCGCTTCAATCTGTCGTCAATCGTTCGGGCGACGTCTGTACCGCTCTTGAGACTCTACTGAATGATGTCACCAGCGCAGGCATTGAAGAGATAGCCGTTATCATTCGCCCCGGCAGTGCCAACGAGTATCGTACAGCAGCCGGGCGGCACGCGGATTGATTGTCCTTTTTTGAACAGGACAACCCACGCGGCTACGGTGATGCGATTTTGCGAGCCAAACGATTTGCAGGCGATCAGTACTTTCTGCATTTGGTCAGCGATCACCTTTACGTTAGTCGCACAGAAAAATCCTGCGCGGCACAGTTGATCGAAGTCGCAACGCGTGAACAGTGCTCGGTTTCAGCAGTCCAACCAACGCGTGAAAATCAGCTTGCCTCATTCGGTGCAGTTGGCGGATCTCCGGTGGCACTGAAATCCGGCCTCTACCAAGTCACTGAGGTCATCGAAAAGCCGACACCGACGATTGCCGAGCAACACTTGATCGTTGCCGGTCAGCGTGCAGGCCACTATCTTTGCCTTTTTGGAATGCACGTGCTCTCGCCAGTGATTTTTGAATTGCTTGAAAAGAATATTGCTCAACTACCCGAAGGACAGCTCGCCAGCTTAAGCGACTCGCTGAACCGGCTGGCACATTCGCAACGCTACTTGGCAAGCGAGCTTGATGGTGTCCGCTACGACATTGGTGAAAAGTACGGTTTGCTAATTGCACAAATGGCTATCGCACTTTCTGGAGGAGACCGCGATCGCGTCTTGACTGAACTCTTGGAGTTGGTGGCCAAGAACTAGTCCAACGTCCCGAAACATCTCCCGACCTTGCAGAAATGCAGACAAGTAAAGTTATGTCCCTCTCCAGTTCTACAGCCTCAGCATCCGCGAGTCCTTCGCATCGCTTGATCGAGATCATCACATCGGATGACACGTCAACTCGCGATCTTTCTTTGGACGATATCTGCCAAAGTTTGACTGGCACGCAACTTTTGGAAGCTTGCAGCGCCTTAGATGAATTTCGGCGGTCGAGCACGAATCTCTATCACCGCGTACGAGCCCTATTCTTTCTGTTTGCCATTCATCGTTTTCATTTGCCGACGCATCTCGCGGGACGCGAGTGTGGTTCGATACCCTTCGAGGGCTTTGAGCACCTGTTGCAACGTCGCTTTTTTGAAGCGATTCGAGAATTCCTGGCCGCTCAGGCTGCCACTGGCCCCAGCATTGCCATCAGCAGTGCGCTGGCGACAGCTTATCATCGATTAGCGTTTCAAACATTAGCCGATCAAGTTCGCAAAAGTGTTCGAACCGTCCGAGGCAATCAATGGATGTTTCGAACCGGACACCCAGCCGATCTGCCATTGCGGATTCGCAAAGAGCTACTGACAACCGACGCATCGGGTGCATATCCAGTGCTTCGCGAACGCACCAGTGTTCGCATGGACTTTTCGCATAGCGGTTGGAGCGACATCTTCTTCTTGGGCATGGATTTTCCTGAAGGCGCTCGAGTCATTAATGCTTCGATCGACTTAGCTGTCCGCGGCAAGCATGGGAGGCCTCAACCACCTATCGATTGTGGCCTACGAATTATCGATCAACCCGTGTTGCGTTTGGTAAGCATCGACCTGGATGCCTCTGCTGACATCACCAGCCTTGCCGAAGTCTACGACTTTGGACGCGACTATCTTGGATTACTCAAAGCGGCCGTGATTGCTTCCGGTTTGATTCCGCCTGGCATGGAAGGCTGCGAAGCGGGTATTGAGTCGGTGCTGTCGCAATTGGTCGGTCCTGGCTTGGGACTTGAGATCGTTAGCCGCGTGAACGATATTCCCAAAGGCTCACGGCTGGCTGTTTCCACGAACTTGTTGGGCTCGCTTATCTCGGTTTGTATGAGGGCGACTGGACAAGTTTCACAACTTACAGGACCACTTCGCGAAGAAGATCGCCGCATCGTTGCAGCGCGTGCGATTCTTGGCGAGTGGATCGGCGGTTCGGGCGGTGGCTGGCAAGATTCAGGAGGCGTGTGGCCAGGGATCAAGTTGATCGAAGGTAGTAAAGCAACCGAAAACGATCCCGAGTTTGGGATCAGCCGCGGTCGCTTGCTACCCAAGCACCACGTGTACACCGATCAAGAGATTACTCCCGAGACGCGGCAGCGGCTTCAAGAGTCGCTCGTCTTGGTCCACGGTGGGATGGCTCAGAACGTCGGGCCAATCTTGGAGATGGTCACTGAAAAGTACTTGCTTCGCAGTCCTGCGGAATGGGAAGCAAGACAACAAGCCATTGAAATCCTATCCAGCATCTCTGAAGCGCTTAAGGCCGGTGATCTACGCCGAGTCGGTCAATTGACGAACGAGAATTTTGCCGGACCACTTCAAAGAATCATTCCGTGGTGCAGCAATCGCTACACGGAAAGCCTGATCGAACAATGCCGCAACAAGTATGGCGATAGATTCTGGGGCTTCTGGATGCTCGGCGGTATGGCTGGCGGTGGCATGGGGTTCATCTTCGATCCAGCATGCAAAGCTGAAGCCTCCGAGTTTCTTCAAGAGGCCATGCTCAAAACCAAACGCGAGCTTGAGCAGAGCTTGCCCTTTGCCATGGACCCCGTCGTCTACGACTTTACCATCAACGACAAAGGAACTTGCGCCGAACTGGAACCGTCCAGCAGCATGCCCAAGGGCTATTTCGAACTTGTGATTCCCGCTCTACTACGCCAAGACATTCAAACGCTTAGTCCACAGCGGCGCGCTGAATTGGAACGTGTAGGTCGAATGAGTCGCAATGATTTGATCAGCGGCACTAATGCAGCTACGAACGGT
>CAYWNG010000471.1:0-5572 GCA_964458685.1 uncultured Pirellulaceae bacterium | reverse complement strand
GGTAAATCGCTGGGCCTTCGGCCCGAAAGCCCAGAAAAAGCGCAACTTCAAAACTCAGAAACGTTGGCCGTCGATTGCTTCTTTCCGCGACTACCAAGTCGCGGCCTCACTGAAGCTGTTAACGCAGCGCTGTTCGTGGCTGTCTATGGAGGCTTTCGGCGACGACCAAGTCGCGGCCCAAGGCCTCATTCGATTCCCCAAGGGCAACCATAACTCGATCTATCAGTCCAATAGGAAGCACTACATCACTGCGGTGACAGAGTTTATCGACGAGCTTTAAGGATGAATGGTGCTTACTCTCGCAGGTCACATCTCATCGCTGTTCGTAGTACGAGTTAACGACTGGCTGTTTGGTATAGTTGGGACCAGCTTCGTCATCGGCTCCAACATAAGTAAACGGCAACGACAGTCCTCGATGGCCTTCGCATCTCAATAGTCTTTCGCGAGGTTGGTAATCAATACCAGCTTGACGCAACGCTTTAGCAAAGGCTCGGCTCGATTTTCCGCCTGGATTTAGTCGTAGATTTCCAGCGTCAAGATTTGCTACGAATAGCCCATCGTGATTCAGCCAAGAACAGGCACGCGAGATCAGGCCTAACTTATCACCGATGTAGTGCAGCCCATGGATACAGGTGATTAGATCGAACGATCCCACTGGACTCCAAGTCGAAAGCGAAGCTTCGATCAGAGTCAATTGACTCGAGCTATCTGCCACGAACATGCCCACTAAGTCCACTCCAATATTTCAATGGGCAAGCTATCACGCTCAATGTTGTTTGCTGCTTGGACTAGTGCTTTGCCCGAGCCACAGCATAAATCCAGCCATCGGGCCATTCCGTTTTGGGCTGCTTTATCGGTAAGAAAGGTGAGCGGCTGGAAGCCAATTTCAACGTCATAGCCATTTGTCCCATTCAATTCGCGCTCACGATTCATGCAGCAATTAGCAACGACGGGAGACCCCTCAAGTTCTTTGTCGTCGTGGTAAAGCATGTTTGTTGGTTAGCTGTGGTATCTCGCGTAACCTTACGTCACTAAAGACATCGCATTTTAGGCCGTTTTCTGGTATGTTAAAACCTACTTGGTCGCAATGGCCTAGGACTAGATGCGAATTATTGGTTGGCCGTAGTTGTGGTTTTATGGAGAAAGCCCGATGAAAAGATTAGTTACGTACTTTGTTGCTCTATTCTTTGTCGTATTCGGACTGACGTTTTCCACAGCAAACGACAATCCGGCGTTGTCAGAAAAATACGATCTGGATGGAAAATGGCTCTTTGACTCTGCAATGCTTCAGAGTCGTGACAGATTAAACCAGGTCTGGTCTTCTGTCGTATCCGTCTCTTCTGGCCACTTTACAATTTCCAACTTCCTCGATCCTTCAAAAGAGTTACGAGGAACAATAAGAAGAGTAAGATCGGACGATGAGTCCCTTGATCAGGTCGACATCGATCTTGAAGAACTCGATTTTTCAAGTTTAGGTGAACCAGTCAAGATCGAAGCCTCGACTCTCAAGGGGGTATTGCGATTTGACGGTGAGGATGCGATTACACTTGCGATTGCAACATCTTCTTCGCAGGAGCGACCCACGAAGTTTGAATCAACAAAGACTGTTTTGCTGATCCATTTACGTCGAGCTCCCAAGGGCTTTAAAGAACTTCCGAAAGAAGTCACCATTGAAGTGGAATCAGCAGATGGCAAACCGGTCGAAGGAGCCATAGCCGCTGAATTCCTTTCAAAGGGAACGCCCAGCAACGAAGCTGATGTATCTCATAAGTACGCCCAGGAAAAGAAGACTGATTCAGCGGGTCTTGTTGTGTTTCCATACACGGAACTTCCACGGCTAATTGTTGACGAGCAAGCGAGGGAAATTGCCTTTCCAAGACTAAGTCCATGGTTGGTTGTCGAGGGCAAAATCAAAGTGAAGCTTGCTCCAATGTGCAAAGTTCGTGGAAGCATCGTCTGCGACGAACTTTCAAAAGCTGAACAGCCACTGGGTTGGACCAATGTTTGTCTCGAAGCCCATGGAAGTGCGGTTGCTGACTGCAGTTCAGAAAAGGGCGAGTTTGAATTTATCGTCCCCAATGGCGTATATACGCTTAGAGCTTACGGCAGTAGTGTGAGTACAGGAAAAGTCAGTTTCTCTGTTCAACCCAACCAACTGGATGCCAAAATCGATCCAATTGCGTTGAAGGCTCTCGCGTTGAAGCTGCTAACGGGGAAGCCAGCGCCTGAGTTTGTAGATGTTGCAGGATGGTCGGGTCAGCCTGTCAAGTTATCCGACTTGAAAGGCAAATGCGTGATTGTTGACTTTTGGGGCTATTGGTGTGGTCCTTGCGTTCGTGCCATGCCCATCCTAATCGAATTGCAGGAGAAATTCGGCAGTAAAGGGTTGGTGATTGTTGGCGTACACGTTGATGCGAATGGGGAAGTGAACTCCGAGGAAAAACTCAAGGAAAAGACCAAGCACCTATCGAGTGGCCTTTGGCGAGGGAAAGAGTTGCCGTTTTCGAATGCTCTAGTGTCAGGTGAATTGGTCGACGAAGGCGATAGTCCGCAGCGTGGAGGCACACTCCAAGTCTATGGAATAGAGCGATTCCCGACGACAATACTTATCGATCCCAACGGCAATATTGCTGGTCAGTTCCCTGTTGATAACCTTAAAGATTCAACGGAGATGGTCGAAAAGATATTGGAGCTATTCAAACAGTCGCAATAACCGAACAAAGCAAATTGGAACAAAGATCAAGTCGATGACCGAGATTGTCCTTTCGAGCTAGACTTCCGGCATTTCTCACTGCAGTATTTGACTTGGTCCCAGACCTTCTCCCACTTCTTTCGCCACTTGAATGGCTTCTGGCAAACGATGCAGATTTTTTCAGGAAGATGAGGCTTCTTGTGAGTCATTCAAAGACGCGATAGAAGTGAGATCTTGAAAGGTCGATGTGTATCCAAAGTAATCGCAAGTCAAGAACTACTCAACTATCGCGACTTGGCTTTTCTGCGTTGCTTGTGAACGCACGATAGAGCAATAGATCATAGACGATCTTTAACCCTCCGGCGAGAAAGAAAGGTGTGCTCATTAGCCCCGCGCTTCCAACCAATAGTAAGGCAAGCATCGGTGAGACCGAAGCGCCGACAGACCGAGCTACTGCCGTGATGCCTGCTGCTGCGGATCGTTCATCCGGATGGACGACTGCCATCGTATAGGCTTGGCGAGTTGGAACATCCATCTGCGATATGCTGAACCGCAGCAACAGTAGTCCAACAGCCCAGAAGAGATTGGGCATCATCGGCACCAGAATCAATAGCACGTTCGACGGCAGATGCGTGAACACCATCGTATTGACCAATCCGATGCGTCTTGCGAGCCAACCAGCGGCGAGTGCTGAAACACCAGCTAAGAGATTGGCGAATAGAAAGATCGTCCCGAGTATCGCTGGGTCCAGTTGAAACTGAACGTAAAACCAGTAGGCGATTACGCTTTGAATGACAAAGCCCCCGCCGAACGCATCGAGCGCGAATAGAAAAGACAGTTTGAGAACGATCTGCTTGGACTCGTGTAGCCCCAACAGCATTTTGGCTTGTGCTGGCGGTCTATTCTCACGCTTCGCTTCGACTGCCGAGGTCAAGAAAGCAAAACCGCCAACAAGAATCAGGCCGATGCAAGCGTATGTCCACAAGACCGGACGAAATGCAGCCTCACCGATTAAGCCATATCGCTGCGATGCCTCGACAATCAAACCACCGGCAAAGGCACCAAGTGCTGTTGAGAAGGAACCAACCAGATTGTACCAAGCGAATACACCGGTTCTCTTCTCATCACTAACGATCTGCGACAGCGCAGCCTGTTCAACGGATAAGAACGGGCCAATTTCGTTTCCGCTTGGACTGATGACGCCAATTGTTGCAGCAACCAACAGCAAGACTAGATTGCCCGTCGAAACAAAGACGATTCCGGCCAGCACCATGAGAATTGAGCCAACAATCAAGGTTCGTCGTCTTCCGAATCGATCGGCCGATGTAGTGAGCAATAGTGAGATGGCTGTGTCACCAACCAAAGTCAACGTAAGCAGGAGTCCTATCTCCCATTCTTGAAGCCCGATTTTGGCTAAATAGATCACCAAAACGACGGATAGGAGGCCATAAGCAAACATTCTGGAACTTCGAGTAGCAAACAACAAAAAACTGTCTTGTGAGAGCAGCTTTGTTGGGCTCTTGACATTCATTTCTGCCTCCTTTCCATTCATGGATGCTCACTCAATCGTTCATTAAGAGAAGACATGACCTCCAACCTCTTCACCGACCTCCCGGCGAACCTGCCCGACGAGATTTTTAGCACATTGCTCGACGCACACAATTTGCGCATCGAGCATATTGTATCGCATGGTCACGCATCGCCAGAAGGCTTCTGGTATGACCAAGATCAAGACTGGCAAACTAACTCTTGAATGCAACATCACTGTCAAAGGCAATCGAGCTGATGGATCGCCAAACTTTAGCGGCTCAATCGCACAAGGTCCGCCAACTGATCGATTCATTTACGTTGACATCGGAAAGTCCGCCGGACAATTTGACAGTTGTTGGCAACGTCGCATCAAGATTCCACTGGAAGGTATCACGTGGGAAATGATCGATTCAGTGCTAGAAAAGTCAAAACGAGTGCTGCAAGCGACAATACCTGGTACCGGCAAAGATGGTGGACCAAGCTGCGCGACAGTAAAGCCCATCGATGGATGGAAGGTAGTGAAATAGAAGCGAAGATAAAGTGATTCAATTGCGAATGGAGAGTAGTGGGAGATGACGACAAAACGAACCGAAACAGTACGAACACAAAATGACGGGCAATCACTGGCCGTCGTAGGTGATATCTATCGCTTTCTTGCCACTGGTGAAGATACCGATGGAAAGTATGCGATGTGGGAAGCAATCGTGCCTCCCGGCGGTGGGCCTCCGCCCCATGTGCACAGTCGAGAGGAAGAAGGTTTCCTTGTAACCGAAGGTGAAATCACATTCCAAGTTGGCGATAAGCGAATCGTTGCAAAAGCTGGAACGTTTGCCAACATGCCTGTGGGTACTGTGCATTCATTCAAGAATGAGAGCGATCAAACTGCGAAGATGATTATCACGGTTGCACCGGCGGGCCTCGAACAGATGTTCTTTGAAGTCAGCTTGCTGCTGGAGCAAGGTGCAACCGTCGCGCCGAAGCCATCTCCCGAGGACATTGAAAAGTTGTTGACTGCTGCTCCAAAGTATGGAATTGAGATTTTAATTCCGAAGCACTGAACGAGCGGATTGAATTCTTCGGCTCTAAGGGAAGTTAAGTACCAGTCGCAAAACCATCAACATTCGAACCAGCCTTAGAATCGAACATGGATTTTCAGGATTTACAGGATGATTGTCGATCCGCCTTACATGCAGAAGAGGTCATGTTGCTGGACGTACTCCGTCATCGTAAGATACACTCTGGCGGAAGAGTTTGCAGATGATCTACAAACTGCACTGAAGCAGTTCACTGCGATTGCAGAAGAGGTAATTGAAATGGAAAACCGGATGGAGTCAACCGCCACATGATGAT
>CAYWNG010000470.1:0-5573 GCA_964458685.1 uncultured Pirellulaceae bacterium | reverse complement strand
GCCGGTGGATCAAACGTGGCGACAAAGTTACAATTGGAGATTCCAAATTACGCTCTCGCCGCCTTCCCGACCTACCTGAATGATCAATCCCAGCCTTTACAAGAAGAGTCGCGTGTACGATTTCTTCATCAAGTCGCTCGGTTACGAGCGTAGCTTGGACCGCTTTCTTCAGTCCTTGCCGTTGGAACATCGCGGGCCGCTGAGAATTCTGGATGCGGGATGCGGCACGGGACTTCTGGGGCTAGGACTACTGCGACGATTTCCCGATGCCAAGCTTACGGCCACGGACCTTGAGCCCAACTTTCTAAGAAAGACGCTCGAGAATGCTCGCGGCCGAGGCGTTGAGGCTGATCGGATCGAGGTTGGTACGGCCGACATTTCGCATCCCAGCAACTACACGACATTAGATGGACGAGCTGTTCAGATTGCGGCTGGATCGTTGCACTTGATTTGTGTTGGAGCTGTGATCGGTTATTCGAGCGACATCGAGCGAAGCTTGCGCGAACTGGTGAGTTTACTGGACTCCGGCGGCACGTTAATCAACATGGAAATGAACGAAAGCCCGATGGGGCGATTCGTTTCCAAGCGCTATCATTACTTCAACATTCCCATCGCCAAGATGGTTCAGGTTCTGCGCGATGCGGGATGCTCGGTGAGCCACAGGCGACTCAGCTTCGCTCATCTGCCGGCGAAGCTCACACGCACAGCCGTTGTTGCCACCAAGTCGTAGTTCTACTTCGCGTTCCAGATAGGTAAGAGGTCGGGTGAAGCGGGCGCGAGGATACTGTTCTCTTCCATAATCTCGGGCATGGCAGCGAGCAGCTTCTTGCGATCGAAGCAAATCAAATCGCTTCCCTCTTCGGCAAACTCGAACTCTACAAACTCACTATCGGCGGCGCGAAGTGTCTCGACCAGATGCTTCATGTTCTTTACGGGAATACCGTTGACTTTGGCAAGCACCGCATTGGGTGCTACGGCAATACCCTTGCTGATTCGGTGCGACAATAGCGGCGCGGGCACCATCACCAACTGCTCATCATCGAACCGCTTTGCTTCATAGCGACGGCTGAGTAAAGGGCTCTTTCGAACTTCTAACTGTTGCCGCATTGTGAAAGCGAATCGACGTTGGTTGTCAGCAGATAAAACCATCTGATCCAGCGAGCCCATCACTTCACTATTGGCTTCCACGAAAATGATCGGACCATAAACGAAGTAGCTGGGCAGTCGTTCGCCCAGTCGATCGATGACCGAAACCGGTTTGGGGAGCAGCGGTGCGTTGAGTTTCAGCGGCTGACCATCGCGAACCACAGAGAGTTCAACTTGACCATCTTTGGCAACGATCGGCAGAGCATATTGCCAACCAAATTGTTGACCTTCGACTGTGACACGACCCGAGTTGGATACTCTGAATTCGCCAATTGCAGTGACAATATCATTTTGCTTGAGAGGATACTGCGGATCATCGGAGTAAAGGTGTCGTACAAGAATTCCCGATTGATCATCGCTCAGCCCAAAGCGCTTTCGCATATCAGCATTTTCCAGCGGCTGACCTTTGCGAAACAAAACAGGCTTGCCATCGTATGTTCCATCTTCGACATCCTTTAAAAATAGCGACACCTCTTGAGCGGGTATCAAGTAGCCGATGTTATCCGCCGCGCTAAGCTTGGCGCGATTGATTCCGATAATCTCACCATCAACAACCGCTGGTCCACCACTATTGCCAGGATTGATCGCTGCATCGACTTGAATGCGTAGCCCATGCACGTGTGGATCCAATTCGACGAACTCGATGCGCGAGACGATACCTTCGGTGATTGAGACGGCATCGCCGCCGACAGGATAGCCATAGACTTGAACTTTCGACTTCGCGGCTGGCAGCTTGCTGCTGATCTTCGGCGGCTCGATGTTTTCTAAACTGGGATCGTTATCGAACTCAAGCAAGGCCAAATCGACGCTTTGCGAGATAGCGATTAGCTTAGCCTCAAGCACTTTAGCCCCATCGCCGAACTGCACTGTAATTTCAGTCGAGTGTGACACGACGTGAGCGTTGGTGAGCACGCGATTCTCACCGATCAACACTCCTGTTCCTCGACTCTGCCCCGTGGTCGCTTTACGCCAGGGAGCGGGATAGTTGATACTACGCTTGCGACATTCAATCTTCGCGACGCACGGCAATATGGCATCATCCGCGCGAGTCGTTGTAGCAAGCGAAACAAACAATGTAGAGAGAAGAAGCAAAAACGTAGTCGTAGGTCGCATCATGATCGTAGCGTCCAGTGGTTCGTTCAATGTGGTTTACGGGCGGTTTGGAAAGAGTTTTAACTCGAAGGCTAAATTGTAGACGATAGGAATTGCGGCCGCTTGCGGCGCGGGAGAGATCGCGCCGCCCCCTCCCAAGCAAGACGACGAGGCTTTGGTTGATGTTAGTCAAACGCTATCGATGAAGAAGTGCGCGCGGGAGAGTTCGGACTTTCGCGTCTTCGAGTCTTCGCGTGACACCTTCTTCATTCGTCTGCTTCTGCTGACACTTTGCGAAGAAGAAGAAGAAGAAGAAGAAGAAGAAGACGCTACTTTCGCGGGAGCGAAAGGCGACGATGACGGGACTGAACCGGCTACTCGTCGCTCGCTGGCTTATCTTTGCGGAACACGGCCACGATATCTTCGACGGGGACGACGTAGAGCTGATTGTCGGGCTCGAGATCTACAGGGATGGCGTTCTTGGGGTGGAAGAGAATCTTGTCGTATTGGCGCAGCGGCAGATCCTCGTCGTGCTCGACCAATCGGCTAATTGTGACGATGCGTCCGGTGATGGTGGGAATTTCTGCGGCGTCGGGCAGGGCAATCCCCCCCTTTGTTTCGCGTTTGGGCTCGTCCTTAAGCACCAGAACACGAGCTCCGATCGGTTCAATGTACTGTAAATTGCTCGCCTTGGATTTTGCCATCTCAGCCTCGTGTGGTGAACCAGAATTAATGCGATGCCAAAATTAATTGACTTTTCGGACTACGGCAAGCCCGCCCAGCTTGACTAGAGGCCCTGAGCCTACCTTGAAAAAGCACCTTGATGTGGATTAAAAGGCAGGTTCTGAGCCAATTTCCCAAAGGCGAGAAACCTAATCTTGGTTTGCTCTTGAAAGTGTTGGCCGTTTTGCGATACTTGCCGACTTTCAAAATGGCTCCAGGCAGCTCCCTGCCTTTGGAAGCCCCGTGTGTGGCAATGGATGTTGCCAGCGAGGGCCCAGAGCGAACGATATCGGACACAACTGTCCAGGATCAATCGGTAATGAGTAGCGAAACAATTAAAGTAACCAAACGCACCGAAGTCGGTTCCAACGCAAGCAAGCGTTTGCGAGCCACCGGTCAAGTCCCTGCCATTCTTTATGGTCACGGCGAAGAAAACATCAACCTCTCGGTTCGCGCCGATGCGATTCAGAACGTCGTCAAGCACGGCACCAAGCTGCTGTCCCTGACCGGCGATATCTCTGACACCGCGATCCTACGAGAAGTTCAGTGGGATGCTTTCAGCGTTGATATTTTGCACGTCGACCTCTACCGCGTTTCAGTTGGAGAAGCGGTTGAAGTGACTTTGCCAGTGCACTTGCGCGGTGAAGCTCCTGGCGTTAGTGAAGGCGGTCAACTGGGCTTCATCACCCACGAACTGACCATTAACTGCCCAGCAGCAAACATTCCAGAATATATCGACGTCGACATTAGTAAGTTGCACTTGGGTCAAGCGATCCATGCAAACGAAGTCAAGTTGCCTGAAGGTGCTACGATGGTAACTGTCGGCGGACAAGTTGTTGTGCAAGTGGCTCGCCCATCGCACACAGCAGACGAAACTGAATTGACTCCAGCGACCGAGCCTGAGTTGATTCGTAAGGAAAAGCCAAAGGCGGAAGACGAGTAATTGTTGGCTTCCAACTTGCTTTAGAGGAGTATTCCAGTATTGCAAAAGATGGTGGTTGGACTTGGTAACCCTGGTGCCAAGTATGTTGGAACCCGCCACAACGTCGGCTTTGACGTACTGGATTTGCTTTATTCGAAGTTTGGTAGTCCCTCACCGAAAATCACCGCGGATGGCAAAAGCTGCTCGGTTGATGTCGGTGGAGTTAAGCTGTTGCTGGCTTGGCCGTTGACATACATGAATAACAGCGGGCGATTCGTTCAACCGATCGTCCAGTTTTTCAAACTAGACAAGACAATCGACCTACTGATCATTTGCGACGATCTCAGCTTGCCGCTTGGCAAGATCAGGATTCGGCCCCAAGGATCAGCGGGTGGACAGAAGGGACTGGCTGATATCCTCCAACGTTTGGGAGATCAGCAAGTTCCGAGATTGAGAATAGGCATCGATCCGACGCCTCCGAACTGGGACACAGCCGATTATGTGCTGAGCAAGTTCCGCAGCGACGAGAAGTCGACGATCGACTTGGCAGTGCAATCAGCCGCCGACGCCGTTGTGGCGTGGTGTGAGCGTGACTTGCAATACTGCATGAACAAGTTTAATAAGTAGGTCTACAATCGTTTTTGGGAGTGTGGAAGTTGGCTACTCAGTGCTACGACTGTTTCTTTCTCTTTGACAGCAACAAATACAACCGTGATCCAGGTGGAGTCGCGGCGAAGGTTCACAAGTCAATTGAGGATCTGGGCGGTGAAATCCTTGCGAGCCGCATGTGGGAAGAGCGCAAGCTGGCTTATCCAGTTGACGGCCACAACAAGGGCACGTACTGGATCTCCTACTTCAACATGGACACATCCAAGCTGACCGAGTTCAACCGAACTTGCCAACTGGACGAAAACATCCTTCGCCACCTGGTGATCAAGGTTGACCCACGCCTCGTGGAAACATTGGTCGCTCACACTTTGGGCAAGGCTCCAGCTCCTATGGCTGCTGCAATTAGCGAAAACTTGGCCGCTAACGCCGCTGCTGATGAAGTAGAAGACGAATAGTTGATTTACCCCAAAGCCTAAATCCCTTATAGTTTACCATTTGGTGAGATTCAAAACGTCTCAATTGTTACCTAAGTAAAGTGACAGAGTAAACGAAAAGGAGAATTACATGGCAAGCTACAATCGCGTCATTTTGATGGGCAATCTGACCCGCGACATTCAACTTCGATACACACCAGGCGGAACGCCGGTAACAGAAGTTGGATTAGCTGTGAACGATCGCCGGAAGAATCAAAACGGCGAATGGATTGATGAGACAACCTTTGTTGATGTAACGTTCTGGGGCCGGACTGCAGAAGTCGCCGCGGAATACCTGAGTAAGGGGTCGCCAGTATTCGTCGAAGGACGGCTAAAGCTGGATACCTGGGAAAAGGACGGACAGAAGAATTACAAGCTGCGAGTTGTTTGCGATCGTATGCAACTGCTCAGCGGCGGAGGCAGTGGTGGTGCATCGGGTGGCGGAAGTCGACCTTCGGCTTCGGCTCCACGCGGTGAGTTCGCCAGTAGCTCGGCGGCTCATGAACACGAACCCGCCATGGATGACATTCCCTTTTAGAGTTTGTTTGCTGAACGAATCAGCAAAGCTTTGACGCTCACCTGAGTGGTACCAAAGCTGGAGAGTTTGA
>CAYWNG010000469.1:0-5575 GCA_964458685.1 uncultured Pirellulaceae bacterium | reverse complement strand
CTCGGCAACGGTCTGGTCTTGGTCTCGGCATTGAATCATCAAGGCACGACGAATGCCGCTGGTCAATGGTTGTTGGATCAGTGGCTTGAAGAACTTTCACAGAAGCTTCGATCAACTACAGATGCGGATCATCAGTATTTAAGGACTCTTCGAAGCGAACTGAATCGCAAAGAGGTATCGTTAGCAACAGACACATGGCGCTTTCAAGTCGACCCCAACAACACTGGCTTAGCTCATGGATGGTCGTCGCCAAGTTTTAACGACGAGAGTTGGTCTACGATTCGTATTGATCGGCATTGGGAAGGCCAAGGTCATGCGTCTCTGGATGGCTGGGCTTGGTATCGATCTTCGCTACTGGTCGATTCCACCTGGCGCGGCGGGAAGACCTATTTGAATTTCAACGGAATCGACGACTACGCTGATATCTATATCAATGGAACCAAGATCGCCGCCGTCGGCGACATCGAGAATAAGAAGACCGCGTTTGAAACCAGAGTTAGTTACGAAATCTCCAAGCTGATCAAGGATGATGGCAAGCTGAGTATTGCGATTGCCGTCTACGACTGGTTTGGGGCAGGTGGAATCTTTAGGCCCATCACGCTTTCGACCGAGCCCATGTCGGAGAGCCCACCGATCTTGCTTTCCAAATAGCATTGACTCATGAGTTCTGAAGCTTCGCGTGCCACTCAAAGCCACTGCTCTAAGCCACTCCTTCTTGGCTGCTGTCCGCCTTGTGTCGAACTAGCTTTGCTGGGATAGCGTAGACTATTGCAGATGGAGCAGTCAGGAGAGAATAAGCCATGCCCAACTTTGGACGAGATATCATTTCTCCAAATGCTGAACCGGTGTTCACTTCGATTTGTGATCCGGAATTACCAAAACCCATTTTTCCAAAATCGTTATTTCGGTTAGCTGGAATCACGGTTGCCTTGTTGTCTGTTTTTCTTATTACGATGACTGATTTCTTGACGCGGGGAGGCATCTCAAGTCTACCAGCGGCAGAACATGACGTTCTTCTTCGCATTGGACAATCCGGCTTTCGCATTGCAACTGAGCCAAGCACGTACTTTGGTGCGCCAGCCCAAATCATCCCGAAAGTCCGATGGCAGTTCTCGACGGGCAATTATGCCGTGACCGGTGTAACTCTTCATCATGCCGAGATGTACGCCGTCCGCCCTATAATTCCAGAACTCCGCAAGCTTAACGGTTTGAAAGAGATCAATGCCCCATATCTCACCGACGATCAAATTGAATCTGTTCAACAGAAATTTCCAAATGTAGTCGTTTCCAAACGCACCAACTAGTCGACCTCAGTGGGGAAACTTGAGGGCGCACTTGTTTCACGCGACGTCGCGAAGATCGCGAAAGAAAGATAAAGAGTTCTTAAATCTTCGCGGCTTCGCGTGACACTTCTCTTTTGTCGTTCGGCAGGTTGCCTAATCAAAGATGCCGTGCAAGAACCATTCTCCAGAGTTCAAGTCGCGATAGATCCACCACCAACAGCCGAGGTGAGTGATGATGCGATAGTAGTCGCGGCGCGAACTCTGGCCTCTCCACCATCCGCTCTCTAATCGCTCGGGGCCAACCGCCCCTTGGACGCGATGCCAGCCATTGGCGGTTTTGACTCGAGCCGGCGCTGTTGCAATTGCAATGGGTGAGGTTGTGATTGAGTTGGATGTAGTGGAAGTTTCTTTTGATGAGTCCAGCATTTCTTGCGCGGGAAGGAAAGTTCCAGCGACTTCGATGGGCGTGGGAGGCTGAATCAGTTGCGCGGGCCGGCGCAATGGATCTTCACGCGATGGCTCGACAGCCTGAGTCGCTTGGCGCGTGCTGATTTTGCGAACGGTGTCCTGTGCTGCTCCGTCGGGTCGAAGTCCGGTGAGCGGCTGGAGATCGTAAGCCAGTTCAGGTTGCGACTCGCGAATCGCCCGAGCTCGCAAGACTTGCTTACGACCGAGTCGAGCGCTGAGCGTATCGACTAAGTTGGCCATCTCCTGACGACTAGCGGCTTCATTGGCGTTAAAGAGATCGCCTTGTCGCCAAACCAGCGGTGCTGTTAGCGTTGCTTGAACTGCCAGTCGCCACATCGGCGCTTTCATCTGCCTGGGCAATTGCTGCTCGAGTAGACTCGACGCCAACAGGTTCATGTGCACAGGATCGCAAGTTGGACGATACATGCCCAACTGAAGAATTAGCGGAACGTGTTCAACTAAATCTAATCGACAGACCACGCGAATCGCACCTTCGCCACGCTTCTCTAAGCCGCTTGCCAATTGACCGATGCTACGACGCACCAGCTCCGTAATGGTCTCGGTATGATCGGTGGCGATCTCCAGTTCTTGTTCGATACACCAGTCGGGCGAACCGTGTAGTGCGATGATCGGTTCATCGCAGACTCCATAGATCTGATCCCACCGATCGAGCAATTGGGAGCTGATCCGGTTGGCTAGTCCAGCGCGAGGCAATTGAGACAACTGTCCGACGGTTCTAACTCCAAGCCTTCGAAGTGTGGTGTGTGTGTTTTCATCGATACGCAGCGCGGCCAGCGGCAGTTTGTCAATCAAGTCCGATGGTTGTTCGTCATCCACCAGCAGATATCGCGACTCGGGGATTTTTGTATGGGATTCGGTTTCAGACGTTGTAGCATCTCTCGCTTCGGGCGACAAACCGCGCATGGCAAAGTTGGCGAGTGCCCAAGCTGCGCCAACACTTCCTGCGATGGCCAAGCATCCGAAGTAACGTTGCTCGCGCAACCAGCCTCCAGCCTGCATCAGCAAGTTGTCGTAGCCAGCGAATAGATTGCCCAGTCCTGTAACATCCAGCAGCAACGATTCGGGTTGTTGCAGCGATCGTCCCGCCCAGACTCGACGATCCAATTGTTCGATGCCCACTAAGGGACTGAAACGCTGAGCCTGTTCGGCGAGCGAGCAAAGAGCTTCGATATCTTCGTCGGGTTGATGCGGTCGGACTTCCAGCTCGGCAAGTCCTGTTGCTTCGGCGAGTCGCATTTGACTGCGCACGCCAGCGGTTCTCGCGGGTAGATTGGCCGAGGCTACCACAAGGCCGCGACGCGAATCGCGAGTGGCAAGTACGACTGGATGTTTAGCCAGTTGCGGCTCAGCGGCTTGAACGCGTTGTATGGGCCAGTTGGGAAGCCAGATGCAGAGGATTTTTCTTGGCGCCCGCTTCGTACGCTCGGGCTCTGAAGAGGAATTTGATGAAGAGGAATTAAGCGGAGTGGAGCTTTTGGGATTGCGAGTTGGTTCGCTCTGTGCTGGTTCGCTCTGTGTTATTTCGCTGTGTACTGGTTCGCTGTGTACTGGTTCGCTCTGGGGCTGTGATTCTGTCATGGCTATTCCTATCACGAGCGGCCAGGGTGAGCGTGCCTCGTACTCCATCGATGTCTAACAACAGTTGAGCTCCCGCTTTGCCTCCACGCACTCGAGCGAGCCCAACCTCTAATCTTCGCAGGGGTTCTACCGCAGTCGGCTCAGCTTGCAATGATCCGGCTTGTAACGACTCAGCTTGCAACGTCGCAGCCTGCAATGACTCAGCTTGCAACGACGCAGCGTTGAAGCTCTTGCCGCCGCTACGACTCATCTTAGCTGTTGGAAGTAAACTGCGAACCACCCACTGTACTTCAGCCCAGCTTGGCATGCGTCGCGCGGATAGATTCCGCAGCAGCAAGCCGACTCCCCCGCCTCGTTCTACGGCTAGCTGAAGTCGCCGAGCGTCGCGTTCGTCCAGCACATCCAAGTCGGCTACCACGGCTGCAACCGCAGTAGTTCGCAGCGCTTGATCGGTAGCCCATACCGCGTCGGCTTGCGATAGTGGACGAACCCAGATGACTCGTTGTAGCGAAATTTGATGGCAGAGCAGAGCGGGCGGGTAGAGCTGATGATTGGTATCGACGATAACCAGATACTTGTCTTCGCTGGCTCGCAACGCAGCGGCAGCGGCAGTGAAGGCCAAATAGGTCGCTCCACAACCCGACGTCGACCGCAGATACTCGATCACCGTACCTGGAACGTAACCACCTGCGGGCAAACAAGCATCCATGGCCAAACACCCTGTGCTGATCGCTGTTAGTCCCGTGGGCTTGCGACCTGCGGCTTCCAGTTGCTGAACCTCTTGAGCCAGTCGAGCGAGAGTGGCTGACTGTGAAGATAACTCGTCGGCTCGAGTCGCTGATCGAGCCGTCGATGACGATAGCGGCAATGCTGCGGATTGGCGATGAGCTGACATGGCTAGGGATTGACTCTTTGAGGCGTGCTGGTGGAGCTTCTCAGTAGCAAAGGAGCGTTGATGGCGGTTGGTGGAGAAGGTTCGTAACCAAAGTTCTCCACAAACAAGATCTATCGAGCGTGCGTTCTAACGCGGCCCACCGGGACACGAAGAACTGAGCCATATTTCGCCTAAAACCTTTGCGAGAAGCCTTGAAATAGGTCGTCTTGACTAGGTCGTCTTAGTTATCCAGCAGAATCAATACTAGCATAGCCGAGCTTGGCTTGGGAAGAAAAAGGCCAAGCAGTAGCAAAATCCATGCTAACCGGAAGCAGCTAGTAACCAGAACGGAGAGCCTAAACCACCCGCTGGACACCTTTGGTCACAGGTAGGTCCTTATCTGCCGGAAAGGACCAGTGAAGATCGCGTTGATATGGTCGAGTCTGCGGTGCGAATGTGTCGGATCGAAGTTATCCGGAAAAAGACAAGCTCGCGCAAAACCGCTAAGACGCAAAGAAATCAAGACAGGGAGAATTGAAGACGGAGCAGCTTGTAGGAGGTGGATCGAGTGAAGCGCATTGAGACTTACGAGACCAACCTTTGCGACTCTGCGCCTCTGCGTCTTTGCGTTAAAAATTCCCCAACGCGATCTACTTCGGCAAAATCAACGTGGTCAAACCCGGCAGGAGTTTGACCTACCCGATCCGCCGCTCGGTCTGGTAGGTCCTTATCTGCCGGAAAGGACCAGTGACGACTAATTGAGCCTGTAGAGCTTGAAGCACGGTCAAGCAATCTCGAAGGGGCAGAATGTTTCACGCAAAGGCGCAAAGAACAGCCTGTTGAAAATACGAACTACACGAGACTTCCGGCCCCAACCTTTGCATCTCCGCGCCCTTGCGTCTCTGCGTTAAAGAAATTCTTACCGTATACTTATGGAGGCGCTAAACTGGTCTTGTGAAATGAACTTCTTACTGAAATAGTCTCCAAGCAGTGAATTAACATTACTACTCGATTTTCTGGTCACCTTCTGAAGATGCTTTTGTCTGATCGCATCATCAATCTGCGAGAACTCCTTTGAAAACTGATTCAGTTTTCGTGATATGTCCAGCCGCTGTTGGCTCGTTATTTCAAGCTTTTCTCCAAGCTGCCCTTCGATCAGCGATTTGGCAAAACCGTGCTGTTCTATCTCAAACTGGTAGCCAATCTCGAAAAGCCTTCCCATTTGGTTACTACTTATCACTGATTCCCAATTCTTGGGTGGGCTGGCACTTCGTATATACGCTAACAATGAACTCTCTTCGCGCTCTCCGATTCTAAGCTCTTCGCGAATTTCTGGGGATCGGAGCAACTG
>CAYWNG010000468.1:0-5576 GCA_964458685.1 uncultured Pirellulaceae bacterium | reverse complement strand
TCCATTGGAAAGTGGATGCTGGGGCCATTCAAGAAAAGCTGCCGCCAGGGCTGACTGTTGACCAATATGACAATTCCGCGTGGGTTGGACTGGTGCCCTTCCGCATGCGATCCATTCGTCCCAAAGGCCTCCCTGCCCTGCCCTGGCTGTCTTACTTCCTGGAAATGAACGTAAGGACCTATGTTTTTGATCAATATGGGCGGCCTGGAGTTTGGTTCTTTTCGCTGGATTGCAACCAACCCATCGCTGTCCGTATCGCTCGTCGCTTCTTCTATCTACCCTACTTCGACGCAAAAATGCGAGAACCCATCGCGGCGGATGGTTCTAGCCACTACCAAGTTCAGCGAAAAGGGCACGAGGCGGCCTCGCTAAAATACCGGCTCGGCAACCCAGTCGCCGCACCGCAGATCGGCTCGCTGGAGTACTTCCTTTTGGAAAGATATCTGCTGTTTTCTTGGGATGCCAAGCGAAAACAGTTGTGGACCGGCCAAGTCCATCACACTCCCTATCCGCCCTGTGAATTGGAACTAGCCGAATGGACCACGCTGCCCATTCAGCAAGCTGGCCTGCCCGTTCCGCAATCTCCGCCGGATCATAAGATTGCTTCCCGAGGCGTTCAAGTCGAGGTATTCTGGCTGCAACAATTAGAAAGCTCCGCAGCCAACACATAGCCAGCCAAGTCGAATCCATGAAATTCAAAGCGTCTCAGCTCTCGCTGCAACTACCATTGTCGCTCAACGTCGCCATGGTTTGGTTGCTGGTAACTCTAGTCGGTTGCGGTACTGGCCCAAACTCAAGCCCTTCCCAACCAGCCAACAGCGCAATTGCTTCTGGAGCGAATGGGGCTTCCTCTAGAGCAGAAGAGTCCACCGGTACCAGCGACACGGCCGGTCCAGAATCAGGCGAGCCACCTAACGATCAAGAATATTGGGCCGCCTTGATTCGACTCGCTGAAGAAGGCCAAACTGTCTCGGTTGCCATGGACGCTCCAGTAACTGCAACAATGCTCGAAGACCTCCAACGCGTGCCTAAGCTTGTTGAGCTATTGATCGATCAAGGAACTATCGACGACGCTGGCTTGATCGCAATCTGCGAGCGGCTTCCCGATCTCGAGCATTTACGAATCAGACTAAGTCCCATTGGTGACGAAGGCGCCCGACACATCGCTAAGCTTAAGCAAATTCGCATGATCAACATTCCGCAGGGCAAGATCACGGCGGCAGGCATTCAAAGCTGGGGCGAACTGCAAAGCTTGAACCATGTTCGCTTAGGTGGCAAGCAGTTGAACGATGCAGCCATGGCCGAACTTGCCAAGATCCCCAACCTGCAATCGCTGCACTTGATTGGTCCGTCGATTACTGGAGAAGGCGTCGCACAGATTGCTCAGGCATCTAAGCTCAGTTCGCTGTACTTAGACGATTGTCCTCTCGGCGACGATGTTTGGCAAAAACTCAGGAAAGCTCGACCAGACATTCATGTTCACCTCGATCAACAGCACCGAGATCGAAAGTAAAAACGCGAAACGCGACAATAACTCAACTTTGAGCTTTTTGCTTACTGAAACTTTGGAGAATCTTCTGCCACCAAAGCATTCGCTTGGGAGATGGGCTGTTTGAATCCTCTTTCTTGGAGCGTTTTTCAATGAAGGAGCCGATGGCATCAACGAGCACATAAAACAGTGGCGTGAAGATCAAGCCGAAGACAGTGACTCCCAGCATTCCGTAGAAGACAGCGATACCGAGTGCCTTGCGCATTTCAAAACCGGCGCCTTTGCCAAGTAATAAAGGTGCGACGCCTAGGATAAAGGCGAAGGAGGTCATGAGAATTGGACGCAGGCGAACTCGGCAAGCCTCAATCGCCGCTGATCGACGGTCTTGGCCTTCGGCTTGCAATTGCTTAGCAAATTCGACGATCAAGATCGCATTCTTCGCGGCCAAGGCAATCAATACGATAAAGCCAATCTGCGTGAAGATATTGATATCCGATCCGTAGATCCACAGTCCGCCAATAGCGGCAAGCAAGCACATAGGCACGATCAGCAAAATCGCTAACGGCATCGACCAGCTTTCATACTGAGCCGCTAGAACCATGAACACGAACGCAACGGCTAACGGAAATACAAGCTTCGTTAGGAGATCTTCGCTCACAAGGAGTTGTTGTAGAGCTAACTCGCTCCATTCAAAACTCATTGAACTGGGCAGCTCGCGCTTGGCAATCTCTTCCATCAGCTTCATGGCATCGCCCGAACCAAAACCTGCTGCAGGATTGGATACATAATCAGCAGTCGGATACATGTTGAAGCGATAGACAATACCCGGTCCAGTAATGTCCTTGATATCGATCAGTGTTGCCAGAGGCACCATGTCGCCATCTTTGTTACGCACTTGCAAGCGTCCAATATCGGCTGCGTCAGCTCGGAAGCGTGAATCGGCTTGTAAGTTGACTTGCCAGTTCCTGCCAAACTTAGTGACATCGTTGGCGTAGGCTCCACCAAGATAGATTTGCAGCGTTTGAAACACGTCATTGAGGGCGACGCCTGCGGACTTGGCCTTCTCGCGATTGATGTCGATGTAAAGCTGTGGCTCGTTTGCGGTGAAGCTCGAGTACGTGCCTGTCAATCGCGGCTCGGCGCGACCACTAGCCACAAGGTTTTCAATCGCACCCTGTAGAGCTGCGGGGCCGGTTCCGGCGCGATCCTGCACCTGCATCTTCATACCAGCGGTGGAAGCAAGTCCGTCGATGGGAGGTGCACCAAGAACCACGATCTGCGCATCTTGAATCTTGTTGAGCTTGGCTTGTATCGTTTGAATCAATGAATCAGCATAGAGCTCCTTCGATCCGCTTCGCTCTTCGAACGGAGACAAAATCACAAACAAGCCAGCGCTATTGGATGCGTTGGTACTTGTTAGGATGGAAAAACCAGGAACGCTGACCGTGTGTTCGACGCCCTCAGTCTCCAACAAGATCGAGTTGATCTGGTTCGTTACGTCAGCAGTTCGTTGAAGGCTTGCACCATCAGGCAGCTTGGCGTTGACGACAAGATAGCCCTTATCCTGACTGGGAATGAAACCAGCCGGTGTTGATTGAAAGCCCTTCATAGTCAGCCCAATCAGACCGACATACAGGACGACAAAGACCACGCTCAGCTTAAGCACTCCCGTAACGATCTTGCCGTAGAAGTTCGTCAAGCGATCGAAGATCTGATTGAACACTCTGAAGAACGCTTGCAGGAGTCCATTGACGATCGGATGCAGGAACAATCCCACTGTGTACGCGATCAAGCATACTGCAATTGCCGTGGTCCAAGCGAACCATGACCAAGTTACTTCGGCGGCTCCCTGTTCAGCGTGTGCCAAAGGAATGCCTAGCGGCTTGGCGATCCATGGGAAAAGGAATCGATAGGCGAAGTAGGCTACGATGAATCCAACACCCCAACTCGGAAGTGCTTCTGGTTGATGCCCTTCCTTATGAGGCTTAAGTAGCGTCACGGCTCGAGCCGGTGCCATGGTCATCGCATTGATCGCCGAAATGATCGTGGAGGCAGCGATCGTTAGAGCAAACTGTTGAAAGAACTTTCCTGGAATGCCAGCGATAAAGACTGTAGGAAGAAACACACAGCTAAGAACTAGGGTAATCGCAATCACAGGCCCAGTGATCTCGGCCATCGCCTTGATCGTTGCCTCGCGAGCGGGTAAGCCCTTGGCCATCCATCGCTCGATGTTCTCGACAACCACGATAGCATCATCGACAACAATACCGATAGCAACCACTAGCCCCAGCATCGAAAGGTTGTTGAGCGAAAAGCCCAACCACTGCATCACCGCCAGAGTTCCAATCAAAGAAACTGGCACATCGATCATCGGCATCAATGTCGCCCGCCAATCCTGGAGAAACACAAGGACCACGATGAATACCAGGACGAAAGCTTCAAAGAGTGTCTTGTAAACTTCGTGCACCGATTCATCGACGAACACAGTCGTGTCGTAGACTATCGCATAGTCGACACCTGATTCGAAGCGGTTCTCTTTCAGCCGCTGCATCTCCTTGCGAATCGCCTGTGCCGTGGTCAACGCGTTGGACCCCGGCAGTTGAAAGACAGCCATCGTTACACTGGGCTGACCGTCCAAAGAACTGCTTACGTCGTAGTTGCGGGCACCAAGTTCAGTTCGTGCAACATCGCCGAGTCTAACCAGTTCGGTCCCCTGCCCTTTGACAACGATCTCGTTGAACTGCTCGGGCTCTAGCAATCTGCCTTTCGTACTGATGGCAAGCTGAAACTCTTGTCCTTCGCTGGCTGGCTCTTGTCCAATACGACCAGCAGCAACTTGCACGTTCTGCTCACGGAGAGCGTTGAGTACATCTCCAGCCGTGAGCTTTCGCGAAGCCAGCTTTTGAGGATCAAGCCAGACTCGCATCGAATAGTCGCGAGCTCCTAGCATCGAGACATCGCCAACGCCTTCAAGTCGCATCAGCGAGTCACGAACTTCAATCGTTGCAAAATTCGATAGATACAGTTGGTCGTATCGTGAATCTTTAGCGACTAGGTTTACTGCGAGAAGAATGGACGGAGATTTCTTCTTGGTGGTGATCCCTTGTCGCTTTGTCTCTTCGGGGAGTTTTGCTTCAGCGATAGCCACTCGATTTTGAACCTGGACTTGGGCCTGATCGATATTGGTGCCCAGCTTAAAGGTAACGTCAAGCGACATCACGCCGTCATTGGTGCAGCGGGACGACATGTACATCATTCCCTCAACACCATTGACCTCTTGTTCAATGGGTGCTGCAACCGTGTCGGCCACAACCTGCGCATTCGCTCCTGGGTAAACCGCGGTAATCTGAATTGTTGGCGGCGCGACTTCTGGGTATTGAGCCACCGGTAATTGCAGCAGCGAGATTCCGCCGAGCATTACGATGACGATCGACAGAACTGTTGCAAAAACGGGACGATCGACGAAGAAACGAGCTATCATGAGTTACTCCTTTCCTCGCGGTGATGAGCCAGCCGCTCGCGGTGATGAACCAGCCGAATCAACAGCGTTTACCTTGCCTCCCGGTCGAGCTCGTTGCATTCCATTGATGACGACTCTATCTGATTCCTCAAGACCTGAACGTACGACTCGCATTTTTCCGTCGAGTGTCCCGAGCGTGATATCTCGCCGCTGTACGGTATTGTTCGAGTCAACCACTAAGACATACTTGATGCTTTGGTCACTTAGGATCGCTCGGTCGGGAATGAGCAAAGAGTCTTTCGCATCTCCAAAAGGCACGCGGACTCGCACAAAGAAGCCTGGCGCAAAGGTGCGATCGGTATTATCTAGTACAGCTCGTACTAGTAGAGTACCCGTCGTTGCACGCGTTTGGTTATCGATAAAGTCCAATATACCTTC
This sequence comes from uncultured Pirellulaceae bacterium, assembly GCA_964458685.1. Lineage (GTDB taxonomy): Bacteria > Planctomycetota > Planctomycetia > Pirellulales > Pirellulaceae > Aureliella. The sequence goes on along the minus strand of CAYWNG010000468.1, from coordinate 189 downwards.
ATGCGTGAAAGTGGTCTCATTCGAGAGTGCAACAAGCACCTTTTGATCGAGATCTCTAACGTGGGTGAACTGGACGCTTTCCCCTTGTTGCCTACGGAGTTCGCGAAATCGCAGAACGGTTGTTTCATCAACATCGAAGGCTACATGAATTGGTGAAACACCCGCAATGGTCGTTAGCGGCTGAGCGTT
>CAYWNG010000467.1:5073-5621 GCA_964458685.1 uncultured Pirellulaceae bacterium | reverse complement strand
GATGCTGCAAGGCGATGGTCGATACCAACGAGGCAAGCGATGCTTCGAGTTAGCTCTGCAGCTTGCAAAGTCCAATGGCTGGCCATTCAATTGGCGTATCGTTGAAGCCGAAGGAGTTGGGCACGATCACAAAGCGATGTTCAACCATCACCAATGCGAATCAGCGCTCTTTGGTCAGGTCGAGAACTAAGTGCGTTTAACGAGGATGTATGCGTGAACTCAGTCTCCTGCGGCAAAATTGTTTAACGGCAAGCCGAAGGCGACTGAGGTCCCACGTGCACGCTTAGCCAAGAGGTTGTTCTCTCGCGCTTCGTTATTCATTGCAGTGGCGTTCGAGAGAGGTGCAGTCCCAGGTGTTGATAGAAGCGCAGTCGCCTGCGGCTTGCCGTTAAACGAGTACGACGCAATACGAACAGTCGCCTGCGGCAAAATTGTTTAACGGCAAGCCGAAGGCGACTGAGTTCCCACGCGCACGCTCGCCAAGAGGTTGTTCTCTCGCGCTTCGTTACGCATCGCAGTGTCGTTCGAGAGACGTGCAGTCCCCGGTG
>CAYWNG010000467.1:0-5063 GCA_964458685.1 uncultured Pirellulaceae bacterium | reverse complement strand
AAGAACAGTCGCCTTCGGCTTGCCGTTAAACGAGTACGCCTCTTCCGCTACATTTGCTGAATCTGTTGAACGATGGCGAGCAACTGTTGTGCTCGCGCTAGTCCGCCGACGGCTTGGACGTAGTCAATCGTTGCTTCGATTTCAGCCAGCGAGATCTTGGTCTCTTCAACCGGGACAACTGTTCCGTCAGGCGTGGTGGTTGGCGGAACCACTGCCGCTCGAGAACGCCGGCGAATCGTCTTGCGTTTGAGCTGAGCTTTCGCATTCGAGACATCCGCCGCAGTCACGCCGAACTCAGCTAACGCGGAAACAACATCCCGGTTACGTGCTTCGGGGTGCGAACGCAAGTACTCTTGGATTCGTTTCGATTTGCTAAGCTGTTCTCGGATCATTGGTGCGACAGAAATTACGCGGATTCACTAGTGCGAAAAACTCAGGATGAATGTCCAAGGCTAATTGTTTGGCTTGGGTTTGCAATAGGTGTCCAGCCATTCGAAGAACACACGGGACCAGAGCACGCCGTTTTGTGGCTTAGTTACCCAGTGCCCCTCCTCTGGAAAATACAGAAATCTGCTCGGTACACCTTGCACTTGAGCCGCCGTAAAGGCCTCAATTCCTTGAGTTACCGGAACACGGAAGTCCTTTTCGCCGTGGATAACCAGCAGAGGCGTTTCCCAATTTCCAACGTAACGATGAGGCGAAAACTGCTCGTATTTGCTCTGAAGTGCTTGGCTCTTCCAATACGGGCCACCCAGATCAAAGTTCACAAAGAACAGCTCTTCCGTCGACCCGTACATCGACTCCAAGTTGAAAACGCCACAGTGCGAGATCATCGCGCAGAAACGCTTCTGAGCATTGCCCATCAACCAGTAAACAGTGTAGCCACCGAAGCTCGCTCCGACTGCGGCGACGCGCTTGCGATCGATCTTCGGATCAGCCAACATACCGTCGGTGGCAGCAAGTATGTCTTGCATCGCTTGCCCGCCCCAATCACCGCTGATCTGATCGTTCCATTGTCGACCAAAACCAGGCAGTCCACGTCGGTTGACGGCCAATACTGCGTAACCCTGCGAGGCCATCAAGTGGAAGTTCCAGCGATACGAGAACCACTGTCCAATTTGCCCCTGCGGACCGCCTTGGCAGTAGGTCAACATCGGATACTGCTTGCCAGCCTTGCGATCGAAGTCTGGTGGCAGAACTACCCAGCACTGAATCTGCTTGCCATCGGTCGCTGTGAAATGTCGTTCCTCAACTTTGGGTAGCTCAAGATTTTGATAATGAGCATCGTTCACGTTGGTAATCGTCACCAATGCTCCATCTTCCGAATTCACCAAGGCAAGTTCAGTAGGTCGTAGGATGTTCTGTTGCTTGACTAAAACCCAAGGGCTATTCGGAATTGGTCCGACTACGGCAAAGTCAAACCACCCCTTGGAGATCTGCGCCGGTTGCGTGGACTCGATGTTTAGCCGATAGAGCTGTTGAGTTCCCTGAACTTCGCTGTGGAAATATAGACTCTTGCTATCCTCGGCCCATTGAGCGTTGTGACAAGTTTGATCCAATCCCAACGTCGCATCGCGAAGAGCCCCACTAGCGCGATCGTACAACATGATTCGATTGCGGTCGGCTTCGAAGCCTGGGCGTTCCATCGAATGAAACGCAATGAAACGACCGTCCGGCGAATATCGCGGCTCTAAGTCGTATCCCGGCATTCCAGGTGTGATGTGTCGCAGAACGCCGCCAGAACTCGGAATCAAATAGACACCGCTATCAGTGCTTTCCGCGGGATTGTTGACCAGCTTCAGTGACAATGCGATTTCCGATCCATCCGGCGAGAACTCAAACTGCTCCGATCCGCCCATCGGTGGAAGTGGGCAACTGGCTAGCATGTTCTCCATAAGATTAACAACCTTCCCGGCTGTACCATCTGCATTCAGTTCAGCGACATGTACATGCGAGTAGGTGTAATCGTGCCAAGCATTCCAATGGCGATAGAGCAACGAGTCGATGATTCTGGCGTCGGCTTTGGGAAGGTCGGGGTACTTCTCGTTGACGGTTTGATCCAACTTGACGCTCACCGTAAACGCGATCTTGTTTCCTGAAGGCGAGGCTTTCAAGTTGGAGATGCCATCCTTGATCTTGGTGATCTGAAGGGGATCTTTTGGCGATGCGGGATTCATCAACCACGCCTGAGGCGAAGTAATCTGGTCGCTCTTTCCCGGTGCAATGTAAAGCAGTCGATCTCCATCGGGCCGTCGAATCCAGCTTAGCGAATTCAGTCCCTTAACATCCTTTAGCAGAACGGTTGGCGAGGCGGCGACGACTGGCGTACCCAAGCCGATAGCGGTTTGCGCTCCAGCTTGTGTCGAGATGGGTTGCACGTAGAGTGTGGTCGATCCAGCGTTGTCAGCTAAAACGTAGTTGGTCACCAGATAGGCCAATTGCTTGCCGTCGGGAGAAACGACCGCATCGCCGATTCGCGAAAGCTCGTAGAGCTTTTCGGGTGTCATGACCTTGTTTTGAGCGTACGATACTGCGGTAAAGAGAGTCGAAACGATGCACAGGGCACTCAAAAAATGTTTCATCATGGCGACGGTCTGTGTTGTCGAGAGTCAATGTGTAAAGTAAGTACGATCAGGCGTAAATTGTCGGGCTTGGGTGATCTGGCTTTGCGTTATTCGATCGGGCAAGGTAGCCACAGTGGCAGCAGGTCAGAACTACCTGAATGCCTAAAGTGACGTTAGTATACTCATTTTGCTGTCAATTCGCAGGTCCAACAAAATCTTGACTAGAACCCGTCCGACACGCATCCAAGCCGACTTTATCGTTGTCGAACCAGGACGTATTCTGCCGGGCGGCCAACTGTTGGTCTCGGACCAACGAATTGTCGAAGTGGTCGAGGCTCCGCGAATCGAACCGGACCTACATCTTGTGGGACAGACGCTGCTGCCAGGGTTGATCAACTCGCATACGCATCTCGAATTCAGCGACTTGACTGAGCCCTTCCAAGCCGGTGGAAGCTTTCCCGAATGGATCTCGACCGTAGTCCAGCACCGACGTCGGCAAGCTCAGTCTCTTTCCTCGGGTCAACTCGAGCAACATCGTCGAGCGACTCTACTGCGCGGCATGATCGAAAGTGCTCTGTCGGGAACTTCGGTTCTGGTGGATATTGCGACTGAACCCTGGCAACTACGGGAAGCGATAGAGCTTATTCACAAGCTAGATTCCCAACAAGCAACGCTCAATCGCGAAGGCTTGAATGAAACGGGGCGAGACTTAGCCGAACTGATCCTGCCAGCGGTCGTCGCTCTACCTGAAATGATCGGCTTGGATGAGGCTCGGTTTTCAAACACCTTGCAATGGGCTCAGTCTCTCGTCGAATGGTTCAGCAAGAAGACGCTAGGAGACCGAGTATTGAGTGTTGGCTATTCACCGCACGCTCCCTACTCGTTGATTCATCCTCATGCCCTCGATCAGTTCAAACGCCTTGATCGCAGTTTGCCAGTAGCCATGCATGTGGCGGAGAGCTTGGACGAGCTGGAGTGGGCCGAGCATGGAACAGGTTCCTTTCGTGATGTCTACCAACGTATCGGACTGCCCGCAGATTTGCCGCGGATGCAGATCGACCAAGCGATAGACTTACTGGCAGAATTCGAGCGACCACTGCTAATTCACGGAAACTACTTGACTGAAAAACAGCTAGATCGCATCGCGCAAGGTCGCATCGCGCAAGGTGGTATTGCTCAAGGTCGCAGCTCGCAACAAGGTCGCATCGCCATCGTCTACTGTCCACGCACTCATCAGCACTTTCGACATCAGCCTTATCCGCTGGACAAGATTTTAGAGCGAGGCATCCCGCTTCTATTAGGCACCGACTCGCGCGCAAGTAATCCCGACCTAAGCGTATGGGAAGAGTGCCGAACTGCCAGTAAGCTTCATCCGAATTGGAAGCCCGAAAAGATACTGGCCGCAGTCACCACACTTCCTGCGAAACAATTGGGAATCCAAAGCGACTTTGGTAGCCTTGGAATTGGTAGAAGACTGCCGATCAACGTTGTACCAACACCGGTCGGGGCCAATCAAGAAACGTTGCTTAGTCGGCTCTTTAGTCCTGACCATCCCGCACCTAAGCCACTTTGTTTGGCTTCTCGTTAATCCGCACCGAGATCTTCGACAAACCTAGCTTGCGGTGTGACCAGACTTTTGTCGACCCCAAGCTGCTGGGAGATGATGGTCTGGATGATATTCCAGACATCGGTCGAACTACTCGCGGAGTACTTATCGGAAAGTGTACGATAGTTCAGTCCAACCAGCGCTTTGACAATGTCTCCAACTGTCGAACAGTTACGAGGGTAAAGAGCTAGGGGGAGTGTCACGACGTTGAGTGCAACGGCGATCAACGCGGCTCCTGAGATTGCAAGGACCACGCTTAAGGTTTCTTCAAGCCTTACGATGGTCAGAAAGTAAAAAAACAGAGGAAACGCCACAACTACAGCAGTCACACAAATGACAAGCATCAGCCATGAAGGAAGCTCAAGTCGAGGGAACTTCCAATTCAAATTCGATTGCAGCTCGCGCCATTGGCGTCGGCGATTGGAGATCGGAAAGACGCTGGCTAAACTGCTTGTCGGACGTATCTTGGCTTTAGTTTTTTCCGAATTCCAAATCGCCCGACGAAGTTCGTAGAAAGTCGCGGCAGAGAGACATCGGTTTGAATCAACTTCACGATGCGAAACCAGTTTGAGGACCAGTGCATGCAACTCGCCGACAGTCCTGATGTTTTGCGATTCATCGCTAGGTAACGAGATAGCAAAGGCTTCTTCAACCTCCAGCACGATCTCTATGCTGCTTAGCCCCATTTTTGCTGCTCTTCAATTTTTGTTGCATACTTGGTTCACGCAGACGCTATTCGTCAGCTTCAAAACCCAGGATTGCTTCGGCAACTGCATCGGGGCCTTCGTCTTCAAAGTAGTCGTTCGCCTGGTAGAACTCGCCAAACTGTTCTTGAGCATCGTCGCTCATTTTGGGCTTGTTGCAATAGGCTCCAGTTTCGTCTTCGACAATCC
>CAYWNG010000466.1:0-5621 GCA_964458685.1 uncultured Pirellulaceae bacterium | reverse complement strand
CAGCCGAAGGTATTCAAATTCACTTCCAATCCAAAGTTCCAGATCAGGGAATGCGACTTAGGACAAGCCAACTGGATTTCCGATTTGACGATAATGTTGGAGGCCAGTCGCTGCCCGATGCTTACCAGCGATTGCTGCAAGACGCATTGCAAGGTGATGCCAGCTTGTTCGCGCGCAGCGACGAAGTCGAGATGGCTTGGCAGATTATCGATCCGATCATTGCCGCGTGGCGAAGTCCGGCAGCGCCCGAGATGAATACATATGCTCTGGCTGGCTGGGGCCCTGAAGCTTGTGCTCGTTGGATGGAACAACAAGGCCGCTCGTGGTTCGATGTGTGTCCGGTGATCCGCTAAGCTGTAGAATTTGTTGTTTGCGGTCAAAGTTTGTTCATGGCCCGAGGCTTTAGATTTTTGGTTGCACTATTCGGATTTAGGGCCGAAGGCCAGTCCGTTTACCTAGCCCAGCCTGCAGGGCTGGGTACGCAATTCGCCAAACAAACAAAGGACCAACTGCCCGCCGGTTTGCACGCAAACCGGCGGGCAGTTGGTCCTGTACCTGCTTAAACCTTATCACCCAGCCCGTTGGGCTGGGCTATGTAAATCGCTGGGCCTTCGGCCCGAAATCCCAGAAAAAGCGCAACTTCAAAGCTGTTGCGTATTGTGATTAAAACCATTCGCCCAATTTGTTCTTGAGGAGATGAAAGTGCAGCAACTGTGCTTGCGTTCAGCCTTAGTTCTTTCCTGCCTTTTCATCCTAGGATGCGTCAAGCAACCCGAGGATTCAGTCGTAATCTACTCGGCAGCAGATCGAGAATACGCACAGACAATTCTAGACTCGTTCGAGCGTAAGTCGGCTGGCATCGAAGTGGTGGCGCAGTTTGACGTTGAGTCGACGAAGACGGTTGGTTTGGCTAATCGAATCGTTAGCGAGTCGAAGCAGCCGCGTTGCGATGTGTTTTGGAATAACGAAATCATGCACACGCTGGCGATGGAAAAGAAGGGGCTACTCAAAACGATTTCCTGGGATGTGCCCATGGGCTGGCCTAAGGATATGATCAGCGGTAGCAATAAATGGGTTGGCATAGCCGCTCGGGCTCGCGTCCTGATCGTGAACACTAAGTTGCTGCCAAACCCTGAGGATCGGCCGCAATCGGTAATGGAACTTGCTGATCCGAAGTGGGAAAAGAAATGCGGACTTGCTCGACCTTTGTTTGGAACTACGGCGACCCACTTCACTGTTTTGATCGATCAGCTTGGAGAAAAGCCAAGCGCCGAGTTCTTCCAAAAGGTGCGCGACAACGCGGTGGTCCTGTCCGGGAATAAACAGGTCGCGTTACAGGTTTCGGCGGGACAATTGGCTTGGGGCATTACTGATACCGACGATGCGCTGATCGAACTGGATGCTGGTATGCCGGTTGCGATCATCTTTCCAGATCAACAACCTGGTCAGCTTGGCACGCTTAGAATTCCCAACACGGTTGCGGTAATCGAAGGAAGTCCACACCCAGTTGCCGCAGAGAAGTTAGCCAACTTTCTGGTCTCCGAGGACACCGAGGGTCGTCTAGCCATGGGTTCTAGCGGCCAGTTTCCCGTGCGCCCTGAACATCCTCAAAAATCTCGAGCACAACTTGACTCGGCGGGCAAGCGGATAATGGTGCGTTGGATGGAGGCCGATTTTTCTAAAGCCGCTGATCGATGGCCTGAAGCTTCGAAGCAGCTTGAGAAACTGTTCTAATTCGATCAACGCAGAGCAATGCGACGATGGTTGCGAATTCTCAGTGGATATTTCCGCGAATCGCTTGCGAGAAGGTCGGAGAACCGAAGTTGAGGTTGGCTGCTAGGTTGATACGGCTGGCTTGTCGCACTTGATCAAACGGACCGTTGGCGATGATCAGTCCTTGATCGTAAAGCATCTTGTCGGAGTGTCCTGGAAGGATTAGGCGAATGTCCTCTTGGATAGTTCCCGGCCTCAACTGATTGATCATGGCCACGATGTTCGTCGTGCAGTTGTTCGTAAGCGTGTGATAGAACTCGGGTTGTCGCTCGATCTCATTGACGCGGGCTACGGCTGCCAAAAAGACTTGTCGCGCCTGTTCGGGCTGAGCCTTGGTGCGATACAAGTAGACATCGTCGCCTCGAATTGCCGTGCGCAGTCCGATCGCATCGCGTTCTGTGGCGACAACCCAGATCAGTTCGTAGGTGTTGAGCGATCCATCGATGGGCGTGTAGTGTTCGCCCTTTTCCATGCGAGCCTCTACGGAAAAGGCGATGTGTTGACCACCAGCCATTCCAAAGCTGATCATCGTGTGCGCGAGCGATGGCGTGCTCTTGAAGGGCACGACAATGAAGTCAACGGTCTGAACATCGTCCAAGCGAATGACTTGATCGAAGTGTCGGACATCGCAATCCTCTTCAGTTCGGTAGTACGTATCGCGAATATTGTGCAGATGGACTCGATCCGAGTGAATCTCGGCGTACGGTAACACACTTATGTTGGGACGCCACAAGCGATCGTGGGAAGGCTTATCGCCTTGGGGCATGCGAGCCGAAGCAAGGACGGCATCGACACCCTTAGCCACGCGACCTCGAGTTGTAGATGCCTCCGGTTTACGCGCAAGCGTACCGCAACCACTGAGCGACATAGTGATCGTCAGAAGCACAGGAATTGGCGAGAACCGATAGCAAATGGCCGAGTTCATGACGTGCTTCTAGCATTTTTCTTGGCCAACCCCAAGTGCAGATACCGGAGTCGCAGGCACACGTAATGTGGACACTACTGATGTGCCATCAATTCAATGCTGGCATTTGTATTCTCTTACCCAATCGGAATTACCGTCACGTCCCGAATTTGCCTACCTCCTCCTGAACGGATCGTGGCTGAATCTGGACAGCTTGCCATCGCGCCAGGTCGATAGCCGATGACTGAGCTTCTCTGTTGCCACAAAGATCGCTAGCTATCGAAAGCGTGGTCAACGATGAACGTACTCTAGGGGGAGTCGACTCGAGATGATGTCGCAAATGACTAACGGAATTTTTGCATCAGCCAATCCCGTCGTGCACGTACCAACGCCACGGCCTGCCAAAACACCATTCACAGGTAGCAAGCTGATCGTTACCGATGCTGAGGGCCACGCTCTAGAAACGTGGGTCATTAAGCAAGCTAAATGCACTTTGGGAAGCGCCGATAGCTGCACGATCTGTTGCACGCTTCCGGGCATTGCCCCGATCCATGCGCTGATCGTTTCGGGAGCACGTCAATCTTTCGTGCGTTCATTAGCCGGTAAGCTTACGCAAGACGGTATTCCAGCTTCGGAGCTTTTACTGAGCGATCAAAAGTCGTACTTCGAGCTGGCTGGGTATCGCTTTTCGTTGATTCGGCAAACCAATACCGTTACGGAAGAGGAGCGAATACAAGCCAAGCGCATGCGTTTTGCTTTAGCGCGTCCATTGTCGATATCCAGCCAACCCGAGCCCGTTCGCCAAGCGCCGGTTGAGGACACTTCGCTGAGCTCGCCGTGGGTTGCCAACATTATTCGCGAGGCGATCGAGCCTTTGGAAGCTCAGATCGATAGCTTGCTGTTGCCCTTGGCAGAATTTCAGGCGCAGTCGATGCAAGCTCAGCTCGCAGCATCCAAGGAACTAGAAGAAGAGCGTCGCAAGACTGAATTGGAAAAGCAACGAGCGTACGAGGAAGAGCTTAAAGCCAAACAGATCGCCGCCGATCGACTGAGAGAATCAGAAGAACAGCGAAAATTGAAAGAGCATGAGATCGTTTCGATGGTGGCACAACAGTCTGCCAGCATGGAAACGTTGACGGAACGCATCAGCGATGTCAATAACCAGCTCGCCACGATCGAGCGTATCATCGCTCAGGATGCTGAACAAACAGCCAACCACAGTGCGCAAACCAATGGCTTCATCGCACAGACCAACAGTGTAATCGCTGTTCAACAAACGGCTATTGAACAGTTGCAGACCGGGATCGTTTCCGTTTCCGAGTCTCTTAAGCAACTGCAAGAACGTCAGCAAGCCGCTCAAACTGAAAATCTAACTTGGAAGAACGAAGTTCAGCTACAACTTCAGCAGCTCACTTCTGCTGTTTCCGAGTTCTCAGACATCGCCAAGAACGCGAATCAACCCGAGTTGATTGACGTGATTGAGTCGCTGAAGACGACTCACGAGGAAGCCCAGGCGGAGATTCAGCGTTGGCAAGAAGGCGTTCAAAAGCAATTATGCGTCTTGCAAGACAAGCTAGAAGACGCCAAGTCAACCTCGAATGACGAAGTCTCTGACCGGTTGGCCGTTGCACTTGCGGAGATTCAGACCAAGCACGAACAATCGTTGGCTGAATTGCAGGTTTGGAAGGCTGAGCTACGTCAAGAGATGCAGCAGATATTGCTTTCCGCCGCTCATTCAACGCAATCGAACACTGTAGCCAATCGTGATCTTTCGAATCAGCAGCATCAGGCTTCGGTAGCAGAGGTCGATTCCACGCTGACTTCGGTCGCTGATCTACAGCGGCCGACTTCACAGCCAGCGACATCACAGCCAGCAACTTCACTGCCTGTCGCACCAACACTGGCTGTTGCGCCGAATGTTACACCGGCTGTTGTACCAACATCTCAGCCGGTTAACACTCCATCGCATTCGTATCCGCCCCAAGCAAACTCGACTCCATCCGATCAAGACGAGGGATTTTACTACGGAGCTGACGAAGCCAGTCGAGAATCCGTTGTCGAGAGCGATCCAACGTTCTCAAGCTTTCTCGGGCAACAGTTCTCGAGAGACTTAGCTGAACCAATAGCCCCTGAGTTCGTCAGCGAAGAGATGATTAGTGCTGCCGAACAACAGATGAAGGCACAAAACGATTTGCATTGGGGTAGCGTAGAGTCCACTGAGAACAATGAGGCAACTCAATGGCCATCGATGATGCTGGACCCATCGACCAGCGGCTCGAATGCTCTCGGTGATCAAGCGAACACGTTTGGTGATCAATGGGCTCAGCAAAGCGAGTCCGGAGTATTCGAGAACCAGTCCTCGCCAGTTGTGGAAGGCTCGTGGAATCAACCGCTGGAAACCAAACAAGCAACGGAACTGCCTTCGTTGGCAGGCTTGGACACAACGTCAAGCCAAGCCGAAGTTACAACGCAACCTGACGTTGGTTCGTTTCATGGAATGGGCGGTTGGGGAAATCGCGAGAGAAGCGCAGAGGCTCAAGGTCAGAACGAAATTGCGAATCAGACTCAGCCAGACTCCCACAACTCGTCAGAGATCGATTCGCTTTTGCCAAACTGGAACGCCACGGAAAGTAGCCCCGACCCGCTGAACGCTTTTGCAAACTTGCTTAAGGCAAATCAACAACCTGCGTCCGAGCCTCAAGCTACAGAATCGTCGTCAAGCACAGAACGTGCATTGCCAAGTTGGTGGACAGACGTGGTTAAAGAAGACGAGCTTGAAGCAACAGCCAGCCAACCACAGGGCTCGCAACAACCCGAAGGATTGGCGGCTGGATTTGATTTGAGTCACCTGTATCAGGATAGCTCAGATCAAAGCAATGTGGGGTCGCACCAGGCTCAATTTGGAGCGATGGCAGATTCCTTACAGCCACAAGTTTCGAATACT
>CAYWNG010000465.1:0-5634 GCA_964458685.1 uncultured Pirellulaceae bacterium | reverse complement strand
GCCGCATCTTCGATAACCGGGATCTCTCGATTTCCTGCCAAGTTGCAGATGTCCGTCATCTGAGCCGATTGACCGAACAGGTGTACTGGAATGATCGCGCGAGTCTTAGAGGTGATCTTGGCGGCGATTTGCTGAGGGTCGATGTTGTAGGTGCGAGGATCGATATCGGCGAAAACAATCTTCGCTCCCATGCGAGATACCGCACTGGCGGTCGCAAAGAATGTAAAGCTTGGGCAGATGACTTCGTCGCCCGGTTCAATATCCAGCGCCATGAGTGCGAGCAAGATCGCATCGCTTCCCGATGCACAACCCACCGCATGCTTGGTGTTACACAGCTTGGCGATCGACTTTTCCAAGCTAGTTACTTGTGGGCCGTAAAGAAACTTGCCGCTGTCGTAGACTTCGGCGAGAGCTTCTAAAACTTCGTCTCGGATAACGCTGTTACTACGGCTAACGTCCAATAAGGGAACGGGGCGGTGGTTGAACATAGAATCACTCATTGAAAAATCGCGAAAATGGACATCCATGTCATTGTATTTGAAGTCTGGATTGCAGACCTAACTCTTTAGCGAGGATAGAAGTTCTGAGCTATCGAATCAAGCCAGACTGAACGAAAGGAGTTTGTGAAAGATGGTTTTTGCTGCAAAAAGACGGGTAAAAGGACACTTCTCGCTGATTGCCGGGTTCGCGGGGAGGGCGAGGCTCTGCCGAGCCTTTCTTCGGCCATCATTCCAGGTACGCAAAATTCCTAAGCAACGTACTGCTGCTAATGATCTAAAGGGGGCCGGAAATAATGGCTTCGCAGGAGCGGCGCCCTCCCCTTTTCGCATGAAATTACGCGAAAAGGGATTTAGAGATGGGGGCGATTACGAAATCTGCCGCCCCCGCGCATGGAAGTCAGCCAGGAGGTATCTGTACCTTACCGCAAAATTCCTTGCAAATTCCCAGCAAAGTAAACGAAAAGGGCAGAGCAAATGAACGCGCTGAGTTCCAAAATGTCGGGTTGGTGGCGTCGAGCACGTCGGTTCTGCATCCATAACATCCTACGAGCCGATGATCCGCCCAAGCGACTCGCCCTTGGCGTTGCCGTAGGGATCTTTGTTGCCTTTTTGCCTTTGATTGGAGTCAAAACCATCTTGGCTGTTGGGCTGGCATGGCTGGTTGGCGGCAACAAGGCGGTCGGCGTCCCGTTGGTTTGGATTTCTAATCCTCTGACCTTTGTTCCGATGTACTATCCTGGTTACTGGTTGGGATGCAAATTGATGCATGTGCCCGTTAGCGGAAAGTGGATCGAGACGCTGCGCGGGCATTCGAGTTGGATAGCCAAGATCGAAGAGCTAGCCTCGAGCATGATGGATGTCGCTACTCCCCTGTTCCTAGGAACCTTCTTAGTTGCCAGTGTGTTGGCGGTAGCTAGCTATTACAGCTCGATCGCAGTGATTTCCAGCTATCGCATGCGTCGATGGGGGCAACTGATGCCTCCGACCAGAAAAGATAAAGTTTTACGATTGGGCTAAATCTGCGGGCTCGGCTAGGCCGATACTTGCCAACGGGGTGGAGCGGCTGCGCGCTTAAGGCGCGCAAATGATATCAAATGCAGTAATTTCGAACGCACTCGAAGGACCTTACGTCCTTCTCGCGCCGATTCTGCGCTACTTGCGCGTGGCGGCGATATTGAGCCTCACATTGGTTGGTCTGGCCTGCTTTAGTTCGCAAGCTTCGGCACAAACATCTCAGACTTCCATGGCCTCCAAGGCCTCCAAGGCTTCCATGGCCACTCAGCCGACTTTGCGCCTGACCGGAACGAATACGGTTCGGAAAGTTCAGAAGAACCCTGTTCCCAAGTCGGATTCGAAATCCAAACAGTTGTCGGACTCCCGCACCGTAGTGCCTGCAACAGTTCTTTCAGACACTCAATCGATCATTCAATCTGCAAGTCACGAAGAAGTGTTGATACCCGGAGCGATGCACAGTGGCGATGCATCGGTTACGGCTTGTGATGATTGCAGCCTTGGACCAAACGCCAGCGAGAGTATGTACGACTACATCATCAGCGACAAGCAGTGTGGTTCACACTACTTCTTATTCGATTGGTCGCGCGCAGATCTGTGGGTTGGCACCACCAGCTTTGTAAATCCGTCGAGCAGTTTCACTAACGCCGCGGGCACTAACGTTGGACAGGTCGAAGGCGCTTTTGGTTTTCAAGAGGGCTTCAACTTTGGCTCACAACTACCGAGCTTGCTTTCCGGTCAAGTTGGATCGCAAATAGGCATGCGATTTGTTCAGAGCAACCTAGCAGGAACACAGTTGTCTAACTCCAGTCGCACTCAGATGTTTGCTACAGCGGGTTTGTTTCGCCGCGTTGACTACGGCTTTCAAGGCGGAGTCGTGTTCGACTATCTGCACGATCAGTGGATTGAACGCGTCGATTTAGCTCAGTTGCGCGGTGAGTTGAGTTTTCTGTTTTCACCAGCTCATGAAATTGGATTCAGATTCACCGAGAATGGTCGAACCAGCGAGCAGCAAGTCAGGATTCCATCTTCGGGAACATTGGTCACCAGCCGTTTACGAACTTTAGATACATACCGATTGTTTGGACGAAGGCGCTTCGGTCCTTGTGCGGCTAGCGTCGTTGAAGCTCATCTGGGTACATCCAACGATGGAGGTGTGTTGATGGGGCTTCTCATGCAGAACCCATTGTCGGGGCAGCTCGGCTTGGAGGCTTCGGCCAACTACTTCATCCCGAAGAGTTCGTTAGTACAAAAAGATATGCACGAGGCGTGGAGCATTGGCATGGCGATTGTCTGGACTCCAGGCAGAAGCTTTGGCACGCAACGGGACTATTACCGTCCCCTCTTCGAAGTCGCCGGTAGCGGCACACTTATTGCAACTAGACCATAATTCGATCAGAACCAGGCCATAACTCGACCATCTCTAGGCCAGAAACTTTGCCGTAAACTGGGCAATAAAGCTAATCTATAACCTTCACAAAGCGAGTTCAGGCTGAGTCGATGCCCTAGTCGTCTCGTCCCAGTCGTCTCATGGCTCTTAAAAGTCTGTTCGAGCCAGTGTAGAATAAACCGCCGCGTAGGAGGACATGCAATTCTCATTGGCAGATTTTCGCCTCACCTCCAGCAACAGTCGCGCATGATTGACGCGAGGCGACAAGGCTTAAAGCAAAACTTAGAACATGAATAAAGATTCTCGTGACGAGCATTCTGCCGTCACTTCTTCAACCAACAATTCGTCGGTCGAAGACTCTCAGGGTGAAAATGGTGTTGCGAAGTCTCCCAGACTCTGGGCAAGAATTCGCGAAGCAACGGGAACGGTCTATGGGGACATCGGGACATCCGTGCTTTACACCATTATGGAGATCACTCGTGAAACGGTGTTATTGAAACACTCTGGTTTGGGCCATGATCAAGCCTCGGCGCTCATAGCTTCCGGAGGCCAGTTGCTCAGTCGCGCAGAGATCTTGGGTGGACTGAGTCTTGTCTATTGGGCGCTGATCTTTCTGACGATCAAGTATGACCTGCTAATCATGCGAGCGGACCATCGTGGCGAAGGCGGGACCTTTGCATTGTGGAGTCTTCTCAAGGGATACACGGGCAAAGTACTTGGTGGAACCGCCATCAGTTTCTTGGTGATTACGGCAGCCGCATTACTCACCGCAGATGGAGTTATCACGCCACCGATCAGTATGTTGGGCGCGTTTGAGCCGCTGGGGCCAAGTGCTTCGGTTATCGCAACACTAGTCTGTCTAACGCTACTCTTCAAAATGCAATGGCGCGGCACAAGCAAGGTGGGCGGCATCTTTGGTTGGTTCATGATCCTTGTATGGTTTCCGTGGATCGCAGCCAAAAGCATGCCGTGGATTCTTGCCAACCCAGACATCTTTTCTGCGGTCAATCCGATGTATGCGATTTCGTTCTTAGCGAGCTTTCCATCGATCGGAGCGTTGGTAGTTATCGGAGTGGTAGTTCTAGCGATCACCGGCGGTGAGGCCAAGTATGCAGATATCGGTCACTTCTCCACCTCTTCAGACTCCAATGTCGAAGAGGGTGAGAGTCTACCGCCAAAACTCTCTGGCAGAATGCCGGTGATGTACTCGTGGTTCATGATCGTTCTGCCCTGCTTGCTGATTAGTTACTCAGGTCAGTCGGCCTATCTGCTTTTGGAAGGCGTTCCGCCTCGGGCGAATACCTTTTATGCGATCACTCCAAAAGTTGGCAATCCAACGATCGACAGTTTTATCGGTGGGCTCGATATGTTTATCGCGGCCATCGCCGCGATTATCGCTTCTCAAGCTCTAATCACCGGCATGTTTTCGATTGTTAAGCAGGCCACCGCACTGGGCTTCCTTCCAAGATTTCGCGTTATCCATACCGACGAACATGGTGAGGGGCAGGTGTACATTCCCGCGGTGAACTGGTTGCTGTTCGTTGGATGCTGTTGTGTGACAATCGCTTTTCAGACTTCAGGCAATCTTGCTGCGGCCTATGGAATTGCGGTCACAGGCACGATGGGAATCACCACGATCATTTTTGGCTACGTCGCCTACTATCGATGGAAGTGGAAGTTAGTCACTACCCTGCTAGTATGCCTACCGGTTTTAGTCATCGACTTAGGCTTCCTCAGTTCGAACACGCTCAAGCTTCTCCACGGCGGGTACGTTCCAGTCGTCATTGCAATCGTCCTAGTTTCAGTCATGTTGATCTGGCAATGGGGCCGGAAGCAGTTGGGCGAGGCCTTCTATAACTTTGGAGTCAAGGAAGGCAAGCGAATCGAGTGGCTGGCCACGCTTCGCGAGATGTTGGACGATATTGAAATCGCTATCCAAGAGAACTTACCTGCAGCAAGGCAATTGATCCAAGGCAATCGGCGTTTGGTAGAGAGTGATCGGGCGGCTGTTTTTCTTTGCTCGCGTCCGATAACTTCGACAGAGGATTATGTGCCGGTGGTGCTTCGTGTGTTTCTGAAGAAGTACGGAGTTCTACCATCGCAAGTTGTCTTCTTGCATGTCAACCAGCTCAACGTGGCTTCGATATCGCCTCGAAAGCGATGTCGTGTTATGTCTTTAGGCAGCGACATACACTCAGTCGTAGCCAACTATGGCTACATGGAGCAGCCGAACGTGCGAGCGTTGCTCAAGGACTTACGAAAACGCGGTCGATTGCCTGTGGCTTCAGAAAGATGGATTATCGAAGTGGGTGAGGAGGAGGTGATCGTCGACCCGCAGCTCAACGTCTTCAAGCGTATGGTGATTTATGCCTTTAGTTGGATACTGCGGTTGTCTACGCCAGCTCACAAATACCTCGGGCTCTCCTATGACGCAGCTATTTCAAAGGAAGTCATTCCAGTATGGATCGGTACCACTGGTGCCAAGATAACATTGCCTGAATTGGAGCTTACCGGGCAGGCAAGATAGAGTTTCTTGAATTCACCAACCCGTTTGAGTTTAGAGAGCGTAAGACCAGCCGGAACCGCGTTAGCGTCCGGTTTCCTTAACTGCCCAAGTGGAATAGCCCAGATCCAGTTTAGGGTCTTTGCGGCTAGTTTGAAGCAATGGTAACCGGAGTCTAACGGCCTTACAATTGCCCACATCTTTGAGCCTTATGCAGTGGCCCGATTGAG
>CAYWNG010000464.1:0-5641 GCA_964458685.1 uncultured Pirellulaceae bacterium | reverse complement strand
TGCTCAACGGCCAGCAAGTACGCTCGTACGCCGAGCACTTCATTCGCAAGGCCTAAAGTTATTTCGCTTGCTGCTGAATTCGTTGAAGCAGTTCTCGAGCCCCCGGGCTTCCCGCGGATCGCTTCACGTTTTCGTTGGCCCAGTAGATTGCGTCGGGCCATTTCTGAAGTTTCTCAAGCAGCAGCGCCGCAGTCTCAGCGTAGGTGGCATCTTTCGTATCGGCCTCGGCCGCGCGAATCAATTGTTCGACAGCCAGTTGTTCCTGACCAGTAAGATACAACGAAAGACCATAACGATAGACGAGCGACGCGGGTGGATTAGGAAGCAGCTTGACGTCTCGCTCTAGTAGACTCAGCTCTTCTGTTCGCAACTCTTGAACCTGCTTCTCTTGCTTCGTCCGCAATTCTTCGGGCAGAGAAGTTGCCGAATCTAGATTGCGAGTTATCAATGCGGCCAAGTTCGTCCGCGGCCCTGCCATGGCGGGTTCAACAACGATCGCAGTTTGATAGTTCTTGATCGCCTCGCTATCCATGCCGAGCTGTTCATTGATTGTTCCAAGCGAAAGATGACTTCCCGCTCGATCATTGCTGTAAGCCAAGCCCGCGCGCATTTCGTCGAGCGCTTTTTGGAGATATGGTCGCGCGGCTGAACTGCGTTGTTCGGCTGGGAATTGAACCAGTTGTTGTGCAGCCGCCAATCGAACGGTTCGCACCGGATCGCGAAGAGCGTTTTCTAAAGCACTCACCGCTTTCGTTGGACTTGCGTTACCCGAAGCCACCGAAGCCGCTGTCGCGCGGACCAGTGGATGTGCATCTGCAAGGTGGATTAGCGCCTCGTCGCCAGCTCGCTTCGGATCGATATCAGCCAAGACCTGCAGCGCGGTAGCCCGCGCGATGGCAGGAGCCAGATCGCCTCGAGATTTAAGCAGTTGCGTTAGTCGTTCAATTGCATCCGGCTTACGCTGTTGACCGGCGTGGATCGCCATACCCCAATGTTCGTCGCGTCGCCGTTTTTCACCGTACCATTTATCACAGGCTTCGTTGCACCATTGATCGGCTCGCTTGATCTCCGCAGCGACTTCGGCGTCACCCTCTCTGGCGGCCTGCATCCAGTGTTGGTAGAGCTTTAATCGCGGACGCTTTTCTTCGGCAACATTCTCAGGCTTGAGGTGACAACCTGTGCAGGCATTGGGCGTTCCCATCGCCAAGCTCATGCCTGGTCGAGGCAATCGCAACGAGTGATCGTGCCGTGCATCGACTTCCATGTAGGTTGTCGCGGGCATGTGGCAATTCACACAGCTTGCCCCTTCTGATCCAACCTTGTGAAAATGGTGTGTTGGCGAATCGTATTTAGCAGTGGGATGTTGATGGCACGAAGTACAAACTTGATTGCCTTCATGCTTCAGCTTGGCTGTATGCGGATCGTGGCAATCGGTACAGCGAATGCCTTTGTGGTACATCTTGCTTTGCAAGAACGAACCGTGAATGTAGTCCTCGTCCAGTACTTGTCCGTCGGGATAGTAGATCGGCCACACCAGTAGGTTCTCTTGGTAGTGGTCGTAGTAGTTGTCTCCAGCCTTGAAGTCAGCGAACACCAAGCCGCGTCGTGCGTGGCAAGGAGCACAGGATTGAATCTGATTCTCGGCGGAGAGTTTTAAGTTCGCTAGTCCGTAACCGCGTTGTCGATTCCATCCAGGGAAGCTCGACTTAGCCAGTTCAATATGCACACTAGCGGGACCATGACATGCTTCGCAAGCGACATTGATCTCACTGAAGGTCGATTTGTAAGTGCCAATCTTGGAGTCGGCTTGATTGACGATATCGGGCCGATGCGATGCAAGGCTAACGAACTCGGCTGGCTGGAAGTTCTTCTGGTAGTTGGTGCTGTGGCATTCAGCGCACATGTTGTTCCAACGCTGGCCGATACCTGTCCAGTGGAGGTCATCGTGTGGGTCCATTTTGTCTTTAACATCCGGCGGATCTAAATAGAACCACTTTTTGTTTTTGGTATCCCAGCAAACAGGCAGCACTTGAATCCGCGGTAGCTCGAGAGTGCCAGCTTTGCCACTTGTCTTTTGGCCACTTGTCTTGTTGCCTTCCGCGGGGAATTCGACCATGTATTGCTGCAGCGGCGTCAATCCAAAGACATAGCTAACGCGGAACGCCTGTAGCTTTCCGTCAGGTCCCTCGGTCTCAACCATGAAGTTCTTGCCATCACGGAACATTCGGTTGCGAATTCCAAGATGCTCCAGCCGTGCGTCGGCGAAGTCACCCAAGACCGTATTCTCGTCGGCGACTTGCATGGCCAGTGCGTGATGCGAGCCTGCGTGTTGCTGAGTCTCATTGCGGTGACATTGAGTGCAACTGGAAGAGCCAACGTAGGTTGCTTGGCTGAGATCAAAAGGCGGCTTGGATTCGCTGGAACAACCAACAAAACCGCCGATCATCAAAAGCAAGCTCGCCGAGCCAACTAACTTTAGCAATGAAAACGACATCTGGTTCCTAATGTGGTGCGCGGGCGTATCGTCTTCCGTGCGCGGACGTCTCTTCTTTGGTGCGCGGACGTCTCTTCTTTGGTGCGCGGACGTCTCTTCTTTGGTGCGCGGGCGTCCCGCCCGCATTCGGTTCCGTCGGGCGTCTCGTCTTCGGTGCGCGGGCGTCCCGCCCGCAACTTGTTGCCAGATAGTGCGGGCGAGACGCCCGCGCACCGAAAATTGCGAGCCCGCGCACCCAAGACACCTTAGTTGAAAACACCACTGAGTGTACCAAATCCGCCACCGCCGAGAATCATTCCGACTCCCACTCCAATGAACACCAGCGCCATGATCATACCTTTGACCGGTGCTTTGTTGTTGCTCCAATGGACAATGGCATAAGGAAAGGAGAAGAACAGCGGCAAGAACAAGCACAGGAAGCCCTTGGAAAGCTGTTGCTGAAAACCGTAGACACAGACGCTTAAGTGCGCGAACTGAGCCAAGACTGTTCCGGTGATGCCAATAGTCGAACCAAGCACGACGAGAACTGGTAATCTTTGAAGCTTACCAAGAATCGTATTTTCGGGCGCCATCGTACCCCAAATACCGTCAACAAGAACTACACCGGCAGCACACAGAACGATGGCTCCAATCAAGAATGCGGCGGTAACCCACCAAGGCATTGCCGCGCGATCACGACGAATTTGAATGGCTTCGTCGCGACGCATGTTGGTCACAGCTACGTTGAGGTGTTCATTTTCAAACTCGGGACGTTCGATGTGCGCGTCGTAGCCTAGGACCTTCTGGCCTGTCTGAAGATTAAATCCGCAACTCACGCAAACCACGACACCTGGCTTGATATCGGCACTACAACTTGGACAGATTGGGCCTTTCCGCTGGACGATACCAACTTCATCCAGCAGCGAGCTCATCCGCGGGTCAACGGGTGCTGGGGCTGGTGCGGATGCGGGTGCCGCGGTCTTGGGAACAGGGACTCGCAACGGATTTTGGCATTTCGGACACTTACCTTGCTTTCCAGCAAGGTTATCTGGAACCGAGAGAACGTGTTCGCACTTGTTGCACTTGAATTTGATTGGCATGAGTCACTGGCGGAAGTGGGGTAGCGTTGAGTTGAAACGGCTGTTTTTGCCACCTAGTTCTAGAAAAACGAACCTGTTTAAGTCGACTCGCGGGATGGTTCCGTGGCCCGCTAAGTCGAACTATTGGCAATACTCTATTTTGAACTGCGCCGAGCCAATTCACAACCCTTAGAAACTGACAACCTTCAGAAACTAAGTATCTGGAAGGCTCCGATTGAGGTAGTACTCTGGCAAGATCCGATGCAGCATCTCGGTTGCGATCGCCTGAGCGACTTGCATGGCCCCCGAAAGGTCACCATCGGCGAATCTGGCTTTTAATTCCGGGGTAATTTCCACGGGATAGCGATGAACAAGCTCCTTACCAGCGAATTCGTCATTAGCCTTGTTGTAGACCTCGGTGGCCACCTTGGTTTCCATCTTTTTGCGAGCTTCCGGAATGACCATCCAGCGAGCTTCTTCGTAAATTCGCAGCTCTTTGGTCTGAGCGAATTCGGCCATTAGCGCGTTGGCGACAGGATTGCTGCGAACGCAATCCGATAGAGTGTCTTCCATATCGGACTTGATTTGCCGCTGAAGCGAGGCCTCACGCCAAGCGTTTTCCATCTCGGGAGAAGCTTGCTGAGTGATGATTTCAGTCGGGAAGAGATACTCGAAGAACTTGCGATTGTCGACTTGCATTTTCGAAAGGTCGATCGAGCCGTTTTCGTTGACGATCTCGCATACATCGTAAGCCAGCTCTTCCAGTTGCTTAAAACTGTCTACCACGCTCTGAATTTGATCAGCCTGTTCCTTGTTGCGACCACGATCGGTATCGACCGAATCGATTTGAAAGCTCTTTGCGAAACGGACAATCGCATTGATGTATCGACGCGTCAAAGAGATAACATTGTCTTCCGCAGGTAGCTCCTCCAGTGCTTCATCGGTCATCGCCGCTAGAGCTTCTTCAGAAATCGAACGCTGGACAGGCGGTGTTAGCTTGTTGGCCGTCAGCCGCAGGACCATGGGTTCAAGCACTTGAAAGGTCAGTTCGAGCTGTCGCGGCGGAAGATCCAAGAGAGACTTACCGCCAAGCAAAGTTGAGATGATCTCGTTAGCTATGCTCTGCGAGTCGAGCGCCTTGCGCGATTGCAGTTCAGCGATCAAATTCTCCGATGCAACGCTTAAGCTTCGCGCGACTTCGCTAAGGCCGCTGAGCTTGTTGTATTGCGAAGCGAACTTCTTTTTATGCCTCCACATCGTTAAAGCTCGATCAAGCCGTCGGACGGTCGCCTCTTGCACCTCTAACGCGATTGGCTTCCCCGACTTGGCGGCCGTAGTTAAAACAGTCTTGACCTCAAGCAGTTTGGGAATCGTCTGCTTGACCTCGTCGACATTGGGGAGGGACTCTAGTAACGAATTGACTACTGGAGGTAGCATAGGAGATGAGTTAACCGTTGGTCGAGTTTTGGGGCCTGGTTCACGGCGGCTGAATCTTGAGAATTGGCAAGCCAAGATTCGCTGGCTGTGGGCGGAGAATCCTTGAAGTCTAACGATTTGAAGCGATTGCTAACAGGACTAAGAGGGTACCCGGGCGTATCGGCTGTTTCTTTTTCGGTAGCCGGCCGTCTCGCCCGTTCTTTTTCTACTTTTGCGGACGGGACGTCCGCGTACCACGTCCGCGTACCGGATACTTGGTGAGCTTCGGGACAATTTGGGGGCGGAGAGTTGCTATACGGTACCAAAATCGGCTAACATATCCGATGTAAATTCATGGAAGGTGAGCGAAACTAGCTATTGAGGCGCCGTCGATGGCCAATTATTCGATCTCGTTTGATTACCCTTGGATGCTGCTGCTATTGGTTTTGGTGCCATTGCTGTGGATCTTTAGTTTTGGATCTCTCGCTGGTTTAGGTACCGGGCGTCGAGCCGCCGCGCTTACATTTCGATCGGTAGTTCTGCTACTGATCATCTTTGCGCTGAGCGGAATTCAATGGGTTCGCATCAGCGACAAAGTCACCGTCATCTACCTGCTGGATCAAAGCGATAGTATCGCGAGAGCCAAGCGAGATCTGATGCTAGATGTGGCCAT
>CAYWNG010000463.1:0-5643 GCA_964458685.1 uncultured Pirellulaceae bacterium | reverse complement strand
GCGCCGAACCAATGTTGGATTAACGATGGGGTGGGTGGTTTTGTGCCGGTGAAGAGCGAATGGAGAAGGCAATTGGCGTGCTTAAGAATGCCCTGAGCGGTATTCGGACCGGTCGAGCGACTCCTGGTTTGGTAGACAGTGTTCGCGTTGAAGTCTATGGATCGCAGCAACCGCTCAAGCAATTGGCCTCGATCGGTGCTCCCGAGCCGACTCAGTTGGTCATTCGTCCCTACGATGCGAGCACCATCAAGGATATCGAAAAGGCAATCGTCGCCAGCGACCTGGGCTTGAACCCACAAAGTGATGGAAAGATCATTCGCATCAATATTCCAGCCTTGAGCACCGACGTGCGCAAGAAGCTTGTTGCGAGGATTAAGGAACTGTCCGAAGAGGCCAAGATCGCGGTTCGCAGCATCCGTCGCGATGCCAACAAGCTGATTGAAACTGCCGAGAAGGACAAGGAGATCAGCGAAGACGATTGCAATCGCCTCAAGGAAGAAGTCCAGGAGCTGACCAAGAAGTATGAAACATCAGCGACCGATTTAGCCAAGTCGCGTGAAAACGACGTCATGGAAGTCTAGGCTTCGATAGTCGACTGCATTTTCTTTACAGTCGGACTTTCTATTGTCCCGTTCTTTGTTCACGTTCCCAAGCGATGCTTGGGAACGTCCGCTTCTATAGGCGATTGACCTTCGCTTACCTTGTAATGGGCAACTTTTTGGGCTCGTACTTGTGATCGCGTTTTCGGATGATCTCGATGCTGATAATCTCATCTGGATCTAGCTTAGGCTTCTTCTTGTCCTCTTCCGACTCGTCCTTTCGAGCTGGTTTCACACGATTGAGATTGCCCAAGGCGTGCATCCCAGAAATGACTCTAGCAAACACCGTGTAGTTAGTGTCCTGAGTGATAGCGGGCAAAAACGGAATAAAGAAAACAGAACCGCCGGTATTTGGGTTGTGCTGTAGTTGAGCCAGGGCGAGTGAACCGCGAAAAAGAGTTCTAGCGTTGGGCAAGCTTCGTTCGCTGGTAATCCAATAGCCTGGCCCTCCCGTTCCGTCTTCGTTCGGACAGCCCGCTTGGGCTAAAGTGCGATCAACAACCAAGAAGAAATCCGAGTAATCGTAGAATCCTTGCTCGGCCAAGCTGATGAAGTTGGCGACAGCTTCGGGAGCGTCGTTCTCGAAGAGCTCGATGACTATCTGGCCCTTCGTCGTATTGATCTTTGCTTGTGGAAGCGGTTCGCCCGCCGCATCGCGCTCGCGGGCTTTCAGCTCAGCTTCCCATTCAACCTGCAATTGGTCTAGCTGACTGAGCATCGCGGCAGGATTGGCAAGTGTCATACTCTTCGATTCAATGGGAATTCTGGCTTGCTGGTAATCATTCGCAGCCAGACAGCACTGCAAATACATTTGCGGCAATTCAGGCGAAGGATGGTTCATTTCGAAGAGCTGCTTGGCAATAGGCAACATGCCTTCGTAAATGTCCTTTTCGCAGTTGCGCTTCAAAGTCTTGAACAGTATCTGCCCCAGGTCGACTCGTCGTTCGGGATCGGCTTGAAACTCTTCCAACGCTGCTTGAAGCAATTCCGCATTCAGTTGGTAGATCGGATTGAGAGCTTCATACCACTCGCGGCGATACTTGGCTTCCTGAGCCTTATCATCGCAGTTGTGGTACATCACCTGAGCAGCTCGAAGCGTTTTCAACTGAGCCTTAAATGCCAAAATTGCCTTGGTTAGCTTTTCTGTCTGTGGCTCGTAATCGATCAGTTCTGGTTGAGCTGACTTGGCGTGATCGTGAGGCGCATCTTGAGCGCATGTGTACAACTGCGCGGAACTGGAGACCAAGCAAAATAGAGCAGTGAAAACCAGCTTGCGAAGATCGCTGAAGGAGCGGATAGGAAGAGAGCTAAACATATCGTAAAAGTGCTTCTTTCAATGTAAAGTATCTTGCCGGTTGCGTGCGAGGCTGATTGGGGCTCTGTGGCCACCGATGTGGTGGACGCTAATGTGTTGGCCGCCAATGTGTTGGACGCCAATGTGGTTGCCACTGATCTGTCGAATGCCAATGCAATAACGCCCCAGTATCGCCAATCGATACCAGCCTTGGCAGCAAGCAGCAAGCAAAACTCGGCCAATCTTCTAGATTAGCAAGCGATAGGCAGGTTGGCGAGCATATTATCTTAACGATACGATTTCTTGATCATGATTGTTCACCCTTACTGAGGGTTCTGGATGAATATTTGGACAAGCCGGGTTTTCTGGATTTGGACAGTTCTTGCCAGCGTTATCCTGAGCATTTTCATTGTTGGATCCACAGTTCGTGGTTCGTGGTTTCAGAAACCACCCAAACCGATTGGCGACGGGTTATGCTACGAATGCATCGGCTTTAGCCTCTACTCCGGCGGCGGATTTCGCGAGAACTACGCTGATCCCAATTGGCGGATTCTTTACGAGGGGCTTCCTGAGTACTCTGACTTTCTAGAGTCCGTCGAGGGCCGCGATATTCCATCAACCGGCCGTCCACCGCTTTATCCGCTTGTCGTGGCCATGGTTTATTCCTTTGTCGGTCGAGGCCCCGAAGCATTCATGGCGATCCGAGTCTTCTCGGCTATGTGTTTGGCACTGGCTGGTGGTCTGGCAACTGGACTGACGCGTTGCCTCCTTTTGCAAAAAAATCAAAGCACATGGATTGGCAGCCTGGGCAGCCTTGCCACACTGGCCTTTGCCGCCAGCCAACGGACTCTGCAAGACTACACCACCGACTTCCTGACTGAGCCTCTGGCGCTTCTGTTAACGCAAATTGCGATCGTTCTGCTCGTTTCAATAGCGATTCTTGGCGACAAGAAACAAAACGAGAACAAGAACCAATGCAGAACGGATGGAGGTGGGCAACTCGGATTGCGATGGTCCATCGGATGTGGAGTCGTCTTGGGCTTGATGATTCTCGCGAGAAGCCTTTTCGTAACATGGTTACCAGGCTTGCTTCTACTGTACTTCCTATCGACTCAAGGCAGCCATTGGCAGCGAGTGCGCGGTGTAGCCATATGTGCGACTACAGCATTGGTGGTCTGTCTGCCGTGGTGGTTTCATAACTGCGCTGCGCTATCAAGGCTGATGCCGTTAGGGACTCAAGGGCCTGTGGCGCTAGCTGGCGGCTACTGCGACGAAGCCTTTGAAGATGGAGGCAATTGGAGCCATGTCCCTGAGCTTCGTATTCGTCGCGAGCTGTCGGAACGAGAAGACTTTCGCGCGGCAACGCAAATTGAAGGCGAGCTGATGGTGGTCGAACAGGCTAAGCAAGAGGTTCGCCAATGGACAGCGAATCATTGGTCCCAGCTTCCGACCCTCGCTTGGCGACGCGCTGTATCGCATTGGAATCCGTACAGCGGTCGCGCGCTACTTTGGAAGTTCGCAATCGTTGTTGGACTGATTTGGACTGCGATCAACTTAGGGCAAGCGCGATGGTGGTTAATCGGCTTGCCCATGTTGAGCACATTGGCAACGATGCTGCTTTACGAAACAGGAGGGCGATTTCTTGTTCCCTTATACGGGCTACTGTTTACGCTCTCTGGATTGGGCGTTTGCGCGATTGTGATGATTCTAGGAAGACTTTTCTTGGGCGAGAAGTTTATCGCCGGTAGTACTAGAGACTGAGTGTCATACTAGCGACCTGCTGCAGGTGCTGCCAAGCTGACGCAAACAATCTCCTTGTCATTCCTCGCAATCATCGAACGTTCGGCGAAGGCTGGATGACTCCACACCACCGGGCGTGTAAAGCACTCGCCTGTAGGTTCGACAACTTTCATGCGGCCTTTGATCTCGAAGCCCGATGGTGAGAGCTTAGCAACAATCAGCTCGCCGGTTTCGGCAAAGACATAGGACAGGCCCTTGTTCTGCACGACAAAGGCTGTTCCGTGCGATGCGCGACGGCCTGCAACACCGGTGGTCAAGTCAAACGTCTCCCAAAGTCGTTTGCCAGTCTTGGCATCAACCGCGACGAACATTCCCGATCCACAGTCGGCTCCATAAAGCGTATCATCGACCCAAAGGGCTGTCGCATTAGCGCTGAAGACGCACTGCTTGATCATGCCCTTCCAAGCAGTTTTCGGGACTCCGTTTGCGTCAAACTCAACCATCTCGCCTACTTCGCCAATGCCGCTCGCAAACATCCGGTTCTTCTGGAATTGTGGCGCAGCGATGGACATTCCGTACTTCGGCGAAAGTGGGTGAGTCCAAAGTGTAGTGCCTTTCTGTAGATCTAATCCACAGACTGCATCCGCGTGCCATATGACCAGTTGATCCTTGCCGCCAATCGTGGCTATGTTTGGTGGGCAATAGCCAATCTCGCCAGCCGACAGCGCGTGCCAAACCTCTTTGCCAGTCAACTTGTTCAGCGCGACCACGACGTGATCCTTGCCGCCTGCGAGACAATAAAGCAGATCTCCATGAACGAGTGGATGAGCTGCGTGGCCCCAGATCGGAGTCTCTGCCTGATAGGTCTCTGCGAGGTTCTTCTTCCAAACAATCTCACCTGAGGCTACCTTCAAGCACAGCAAGTCGCCTTCAGCGCCCAGTGCATAGACGAGATCACCGTCGACAGTGGGTGTCGCACGCGGTCCGGCGGCGTACGAAATCTTGTACGGTCGTGGATACTCTTGTTTCCAAATCGTCTTGCCTGTTTTCAGATCCAAACAGTGAATTCGCTCGACTCCCTTACGAACATCGCGAGTCCCCGGATCATTGGTGAGCTTGGGATCGTCGGCAAGAAAGTCCGTGACGAAGACTCGCCCAGCAGAAACCGCTGGCCCCGAGTATCCGCCACCAAGCTCGGCACGCCAAACGACTGGCAATCCCTTTTCGGGAATTTCAGTCACAACCCCCGATTCGTTCCAAATTCCATTGCGACCAGGTCCCATCCATTGCGGCCAGTCGTCCGCAAATGCAGTGAAAGGAACGACACATAGCAAGGCAGTGAAAGTCAATCGTTTAAGATTCATCGAGTGCGATTCCTCTGTGATAGTCTAGATGGCAAGTGGAGTTACGAATTGGAACGTCGCAATTCGCAGCTCACACTGTGGGATTCATTTTCCGCTGTTTCAAACCAATTGCACAGAGGGCGATCGGCGATGCCCCCGGGCTCTAGCCGCCGCCAACATCCCGAGAGTCGCGAATGGCTCTAGAGCCTGCATTTCAAAGAAGCACGGTGAGTTCTTCTCAGGCACTCTGCGAAATACTAGCCAGGTCTTGCCGAACTACGAAATTCGAAATTTTTTCGAAATCTTGCGACGGTATTCTCAACAAAGCACAACTATTGAAGTAAGCCACGAGCGATTGTTCATGCTCTTGGACTGTTCCAATCCAATTGTGATGGTGAGTGAAAAATGGGAAGCCAACTGCATCTCGCGCGACGTCGGTTCTTAACAGGTTCAGCTCTGACCCTTGCATTCTTCAGCCAGAAGGGACTCTTTGCCGAGGAGTTGTTTCGGACACCCAGCCTTACGGAAGGTCCATTTTATCCTGACAAGCTTCCTTTGGATCGCAATAACGACCTGATCATCGTTGGCGATTCGATCACACCTGCTGTCGGGGAAATCACACACTTGACTGGCCGCATTTTGACTCGCAGCGGTTCTCCTGTGCGAA
>CAYWNG010000462.1:0-5644 GCA_964458685.1 uncultured Pirellulaceae bacterium | reverse complement strand
CTCAGTGGACTAGTTCCCGTGGGAGCCTACATGGTTGTGCATTTGCTGGTCAATGCTTCGATCCTTAATGGAGCGGGCAGTTTCCAGCAGTTCGTCAATCAGATTCACTCCCTGGGCAAGATCCTGCCAATCGTGGAATGGGGATTTATTTTCCTCCCCATCATTTTCCACGCTGTCTTTGGAGTGTGGATCATCTACTCCGGTAAATCCAATGTCGGCCAGTACAAGTACACTGCGAATTGGCGATACTCGATGCAGCGGTGGACGGGCGTGATCGCTATCGTGTTCATCTTCATGCACGTCTTTCATCTGCATGGATGGTTCCACGGCGAATGGTGGCTCACCAACGTTGCCGAACCTTTAGGGATGGCGAACTTTAGACCTTACAACGCCGCAAGTACGCTTTCTACGGCGTTGAGCGGCTATGTGTGGCCTGCCTTTTATTTCCTGGGGGTCGTGGCTTGCGTTTTTCACTTGGCCAATGGTATTTGGACGATGGGAATTACCTGGGGCGTTTGGGTAAGTCCTCGATCTCAGCGAAATGCGTCAATGGTTTGTGCTGGTGCGGGCGTTCTGCTTTTGGCAGTTGGCTTGTCGGCCTTGGTAGGTGCTCGCAAAACCAACCCTGAAGATGCGAAGAAGATTGAAGATGCAATGTACGAATCTAAGGTAGCCACAGGTGAAATTGTGGCCGATCCGGACAAGCGGTCCGAGTAATCTCGGTGTTAGTCGTTGTGATTTTTGCTTACAGTTGTTGATTGATTGTTAGAAACAAAACGGTTTTCAGATGGCAACAAAACGTGTAGTCGTAGTCGGTGGTGGCTTGGCTGGTCTTGCAGCAACGATGAAGCTGGCCGAGCTTGGAATTCCCGTTGATCTGATCAGCCTGACACCGGTCAAGCGCTCGCACAGCGTCTGCGCTCAAGGCGGTATCAACAGTTGCAACGATCAGACGCGTCAGCTTGGCGATTCCGAGTGGGCTCACTTTGAGGATACGGTTTATGGAGGCGACTTCCTCCAGAACCAGCCTCCAGTCAAAGAGATGGCCGATTGGGCGCCGAAGGTCATCGATTTGATGGACCGCTTGGGTGTGACTTTCAATAGAACTCAGGAAGGCTTCCTTGATCGTCGTCGCTTCGGTGGAACTCTCTACAAGCGAACCGCGTTTGCCGGCGCGACAACAGGACAACAACTGCTGTATGCGCTCGACGAACAGGTACGCCGCTGGGAGTTCGAGGGCCTAGTCAAGAAGTATGAATTCTGGGACTTCCTCGGTCCGATCCAAGACCAATCCGGTCGCTGCGTCGGTGCAGTCGCTCAGGATATGGTTTCGATGCAGATGCGTGCTTTCCCAGCCGACGCAACCATCGTGGCAACTGGCGGTTGCGGTTTGATCTACGGTCGCTCCACAATGTCCGTTTTCTGCAACGGTGGTGCAGCAAGTCGTTGCTTCCAAGCTGGCGCAAAGTACGGCAATCCAGAGTTCATCCAAGTTCACCCAACTGCGATTCCAGGCGCCGACAAGCTGCGACTGATGAGCGAGTCTGCTCGTGGTGAAGGCGGACGTGTTTGGGTGCCTCGCAAACCTCAGGACACTCGACCGCCGAAGTCCATTCCCGAGTCGGAGCGTTATTATTTCCTTGAGGAACGCTATCCGAAGTACGGAAATCTCGTGCCTCGAGATATCGCCACGCGAGAGATTTTTGACATCTGCGTGAACGAGGGCTTGAGTGTTGAAGCGAATCGCATGTGCGTCTACTTGGATCTGACTCACATCGCGCGAGCCGAACTGGACCGCAAGCTGGGTGGCATTCTGGAAATCTACGAGAAGTTCCAAGGTGTTGACCCTCGCGAAGCTCCGATGAAGATCTTCCCTGCTGTCCACTATTCGATGGGTGGTCTGTGGGTCGACTACGTCAAGGGAGCTCACGGTGGTTTGGAAGCTGGCAACCCACGCAATCAGATGACTAACATCGAAGGTCTGTATGCGCTTGGCGAATGCGACTACCAATACCACGGCGCGAATCGCCTCGGTGCAAACTCGCTTCTAAGCTGCATCTTTAGTGGACTTTTCGTCGGCCCATGTATCGAAACCTACATCAAGGGCAAGAAGACGGCTAGCGAACTGGACAGCAGCCTGTTCACCGGTGCAGTGGCTCAGCAAGAGAAGCGACACCAAGCTCTGCTGGACAATCGCGGCGGCGAAAACCCGTACCTGATCCACCAAGAACTTGGCGACATCATGACTCGCGCGGCAACCGTTGTTCGCCGAAACGATCAACTGAAGGAAGCGTTGGAGAAGGTTGGCGAATTGGCCGAACGAGCCTCACGATCCTCGCTTTCGGATTCGGGAAGCTGGACGAATCAGAACGTTATCTTCACCAAGGCTTTGCAGGACATGTTCCCGATTGCCAAGTCGGTACTCAAGGGTGCTCTGTATCGCGACGAATGCCGTGGAGCCCACTTCAAGCCAGACTTTGCCATGCCTAGCTTGAAGGAAACAGACCCGGTTAAGCGACGCGAAGAAGCTGAGCTTTGGTGCGATCGATTCGAAGAGAATAGCAAGAAATTCCTGAAGTCCACAATTGCCACTTGCGTCAACGGTGACCCAGAGATTACTTACGAGGACGTAGACACATCGTTGCTACCGCCACGACCACGCCTTTACGGTTTGGTTGGAGCTGAAGAGATCGAGAAGGTCTGGAAAGAACGTACAGTAGCCAAGGCTAAGGAGCCTGAACTGGCAACCGCCGGCGCGTAGACACTCCCAGGCGTCGTTCTACGTATCAGAGAAACCTTGTGAATTTACAGAGTCCTTTAGCAGTTTACATTGTCGGAGTCGCTGAAAAACAGCCGCCGCTTTTTTGAGAAATAACTATGGAAGAAAGCCGTCGACCCGAAAAGATTAATGTGCGTGTACTTCGTCAGGACGGACCGGGCCAACCCAGCTATTGGGAACGGCACCAAGTCCCCTACGAAGAGAACATGAACGTGATCAGCGTCCTTCAAAAGATCGCCGCTCAAGCAGCTACGGTTGAAGGAAAATCCGTTCCGCCAGTGGCTTGGGATTGCGGATGCTTGGAAGAGGTTTGTGGTTCTTGCACGATGGTCATCAATGGCCGTGTTCGCCAAAGCTGCTCGGCTCTTGTAGACCGGTTGCTTGACGATGGCTGCACCGAGATTGAACTGCGTCCGATGACCAAGTTCCCTGTCGTTCGCGACTTGATGGTCGATCGAAGCCGTTTGTTCCGCGGTCTGCAACGCGTTTCGGCATGGGTCCCTGTAGACACCTACGGCGACCTAGGTCCTGGACCTCGCATGCAACGAAAGCAGCAAGAGCAAGCCTATCCGCTCAGCGAGTGCATGAGCTGCGGTTGTTGCCTGGAAGCGTGTCCTCAATACCAGAAAGTCGAAGTCTATCGACGTCCCGGCGAAACGGACGAGCAGTTCGAACAGCGTAAGAAAGAAGCCTACGATCAAAACTTCATCGGTGCAGCCGTGATAAGCCAAGCCGTTCTTTTCAACTCGCACCCAGTCGGTGCGGCGCTCGAAGACGAACGAATGGAAGCGTTGACTGGCCCCGGCGGTATTCAAGTCTGCGGAAATTCTCAGAACTGCGTGTCGGTTTGCCCCAAGGGTATTCCGCTCACCACTTCGATTGGTCGAGCTGGTCGAGCTGCAACGATTTACTCGTTCAAGAAGCTCTTCAACAGTTAGACTGGTGAGGACAAGCACGCAAACCACGCCAAACTGAGCTAAAATTGCAACCCGCACATTGAACAGCCTCCTACGGAACGCTGCTCAATGTGCGGGTTGTTTGCTTTTGCACTTCAGTTGAGAAGCTTCCCAAGTAGGTCGACGATGCGTCTAACTTTAGCCTTTTCGTTAGCCCTATTTCTCGCAGTCCTTGATAACTATTGTTGCCCTCAGCTTCTCGCACAGTCACCTCAGAACCCCTCTCCGATGGTCGAGCACGTGCGAGAGCATCCGCGACTGGAAAAGAAGGAAATGCCCGGCCAAAGGTTTAAGCTTTCGCTCGGCCAACTCTTCATTCCGGAGAAGTGGTCTTCAGGTTCTGCTAAGCCGAACACCAATCCTGAAGCTAATGCGATAAGGACCACCAAAATTATCTTAGCCTTCCATTGCGGCGACTGGATTCCAGAGATCGCTGTGAGTCAGTTGAAAACGCCTCTGCCGTGCATCAGTTTTCAATTGGGATCGGGATCGGCCAAGTACGCTCAGCCTTTTCAAGACGATCCCGAGCTGCTCAAAAATCTTCAAACGCAAGCGGAAGAGAAACTCTCTGTATCCGTCGATGAGCTGATTCTAGTGGGTTGGTCTGCTGGGTACGGTGCCGTGGGAGAACTGCTCAAATCCGACTCTACCGAACAGCTATGTTCATCGGTACTGCTGATCGACGGTCTCCATGCGAGCTATGTCGATGGAAAGCCAGGTCCGAGCGAGTCGAAGCTTGTCACCGATTCCTTACAGCCGTTTCTCAAGTTCGCCAGTAAGGCATCGAAGTCCGAAAAACGGATGATCGTACTTCACTCCGAGATCTTTCCAGGAACATTTGCGAGCACGACGGAAACGGCTGATTGGCTGATCAACCAATTGCAGTTGAAAAGAACTGCCGTTTTGAAATGGGGTCCGATGAAGACTCAACAGTTGGGCGAAACTCATCAGGGCAAGCTCCAGATCCGCGCGTTCGCAGGTAATTCAGCGCCGGATCATGTGGACCTGCTTCATGGAATGCCCGAGTTTCTCGCGGATCTTATCGATCGGTGACACTTGCTCTCACTCGAACCGATCCGTCGAGGGAATCCGGACTGTTCCCCGGGATTTTGACATGGCATCAAGGCGGCAAGGGTTGATCTCCCGCGACCGCCGATGCAAACACTCCAAGTAAGAATAGAAGACCGCCCATCCCGAGCGATAGCCCCATTCCAATACCGCCGACAATCAGAGGTAG
Source organism: uncultured Pirellulaceae bacterium (assembly GCA_964458685.1). Lineage (GTDB taxonomy): Bacteria > Planctomycetota > Planctomycetia > Pirellulales > Pirellulaceae > Aureliella. The sequence goes on along the minus strand of CAYWNG010000462.1, from coordinate 672 downwards.
CTTGGATTTCCTACTAATGCCATAAACGCGGCGGCACTCTTCCTGGAACAGGTAGGCAGTGATCGATCCCATGAAGAGAACGCCGATAATTGGTCCGACAACTCTTTCCATATCGGTGATTGCCGAAATGGCTACGATAATTCGAAAGCCTAACTGAAACGAGTACACAAATAGCGCCGTGCAGTAGCCCCAAACCTGTTTGGTCAGCAAGCCGAGGCCAGAAGCCATGAGAGTTGTTGCCCAAAAGCCGAGGATCACAATGAAAATTGCAATTCCAGCACCTAGGAGTGGAATTCTCGACATCATTTCATCATCGATTAAGGTCGCGCCGACAACAGCCAAGGCGATTGTGAGGCCGAACAACAGCAGTGACTCGAGGATATCTAGGACTGCAAAAACAATGATCGTCAAAGTCAACTTAGGTCGACCGTCGGCACCCAGGACAGCAGGCCCAGCACCACTAGCTTTGAGCTCTTGTTTGGCCGCATGCTGCAACATGGGATTCAGGGCGTCGTTGCTTTGCTTGGGTGGCGCGTAAACGTTCTGGTAAGGCGAGCTGCGATTGTAGTCGGACTCGGTAAGCTCATCGAACACGTGCCCCAAAGGCCCCACCCCCTTGATTCCGGCCGCTGAAGGTGGAGGAGCCGCGTTGTAGGATTGAGGCGATCCGGG
>CAYWNG010000461.1:0-5670 GCA_964458685.1 uncultured Pirellulaceae bacterium | reverse complement strand
GCGACGGTGGCTACTAGTAGCGGCCGCGGCTGAGCGGACTGACTGGTGCGGAGCTTCCGTTGGCAGGAGCATTGGCGACTCGACTGGATGCATCGCCTTTGTATTCAATGATCATTAACGCATCGGCGCGACCGGTGTTCATGCCGGGAACCAATCGATCTAGTCCAAGAACGGAACCGCCTTGTCCAAGCAGTGTGTTGTCGGGTGAGCCTTGAGGTGCGGCGACAACTCCACAGCTAAGCACAAGAACTTGATCGGCTGGCCAGCGAAATCGCTCGTGCAGCCTCCAGCTAACCAGTTGTGGGACTTGGATCTGTGTATTGAATTGTTGTCCGGTCGCAGTGGGCAGTTCCAGGTTGACGTTGTTCAGCTTTTCGACTTGATCGATGTCGCACTTGAGCACTAGGTCGACTGTCTTATGATCGATGCTGAGCATTGGGCTTAGTTGTAGGCGGAAGCCCTCTTTAATCTCTCCGGTAACTGGCATGTAAGGAGGGAATGCATTAGCCGCGGGTTGTTGATTCTCTACAAAGTTGCGTCCACGAAGTTGCTCAAGCACTTGTGACTGACCGTTGTGAACGACGATATCGACAGAAGCTAGCTCGCGAAAATCGGAACGACCTCGAAGCATGGCTAGTAGCAATGCGTTGTTCTCTTTGCTAATTAGATACGCATTCACGCCTGGTGACTGAGCCTTCACGCTACGCATTAAGGTGTGGGCTCGAGTTCGCCAATTCGGACTGCCAATCGATACCATGCGTAGACCGTAAAGCTGTGGGACAAAGGTTCCGTTGACGAAGTTCTCGTGGACCTTCTTGACGATCTCGTGCATCTGCTGAGTGTGATAAACGCGCAGGGTATCGCGATCGGCGTTGATGAATCCAAACGGCTCGGTAAACCAAGCGTCGGTGCCAGTTTCTCGGAGTACCCAATCCACAATCGCTTGATGTGGACGATCGATCTGATTCAGTTCTTTGGTGTAGGGTCGCAAGTCGTATTCTTGCCAATACTGGCCTGAATTGGATGGCAAGTTTACGGGGCCGCCTTGGGGTCTGGATCGCAAGGGTGAAGCCGAGTCGCTAGGGGCTGGCTGATTGGGTTGTTGAGGTTGTTGTGGAGGTTGTTGCAATAGGCTAGGCGATTCTGTCTGTGCAAATGAAGGAGTCGCCCAACAAAGTCCACAACTCAATGCCAAGCTGGCTACGAATTTTGAAGCTGGAAATTGGAATCGAGTTAGTGCAGCGGCTTTCATGCCCTGAGATCCTTAGGCTGGCAAACGACGGAATTCGCTGGTCTCTTATAGCCAGTTGCGGATAGCTACGCCAAGATCGACTTTTGCCAGCATTCCGCGGCATTCGGCGAGCATTTAGCCAGCGCAATTAGCCTGCGCCGTTACCCCGCGCCATTAGCCTGCGCCGTACGTGTTTTCGACGAGAATTCCGTGTCGCAGGATGAAAGTTCGATGAAGCTCGGCAAAACGGCTTGCCAGTTGAGGGGATTTTGTTTGACAAGTGAATGGGCAATTGAGAGACTGTGTACAAAATTTTGTATAGAAGTTTGGAAATCGAATGGAAACGAAATCGCCCGCAACCAATCGAACTGATGTGAAGACCTTGCTTCAGCTTGGCCAGCGAGCGTTGGCGCAGCTAGATATCCAAGCGCGAGCCGCACAGATCGAAGCTCAACGAGCTGAGCTTGAGTTCATCTTAGAACAGGCTCGTCTTGGCGATGTCGAAGCCTTGCAGGAGTGGCTGCGCGTTCATGGCAAGTCGGTTGATACTGGCAACAAGCCTGGATCAGTCTCCTCAGACCATCCTGGTCCTCAGGACACCATTGATTCTGCGGACGCTCGCAATGAGACACAGATTGAATCCGACATTGAAGCCCACGTTGAAACCCAGATCTCCAATTGGGACGAGCTTCGACCGTTTGCATTGTCCAGGCTCAGGCAGAGAACTCAAGGCGCACCGTCAACGCATGCAACCAAGAGTCGTTCGGTAGTAGCCGAGGACGTGCGGGCCGACGTTGCTCACGGCCACACGTCATTTGCTCTCGTGGATTCGCAACTTAACGTAGAGTCGCTAGTTGTACCGTCGAATTCAAGTGAAGTGAAAGAGGTCGATTCTGTTGGATTGTTAGAAGCTGAAAATCCAATAGACGAAGCAGGTGAAGCGACCAAAGGTGAAGACGAAGCAGGTGAAGCCACGATCGTCGACGAGCCAGAACCGATCGCACAAGTGGTAGACGGTCTGGATCTTCAGCGAACAGCAGTAACGGGAGCTTCGGTAAAGAAGCCCGGGCGTTGGCGCGGGATGGTGGTCAGCGCGGTTTTTCATGTGGTCGTTCTAATTGCGCTCGCGGCGATGACGTTGAAGAATCCAGTGAAGGATGGCTTGTTGGCACTGGTTTCTGGAGAGAGCAGCGCGGATTCGGAGATTGAGAGCTTCGAAATTACCGATGCGCAGGAAATGCCTCAGCCCGAGCAAGCATTCGAGGCGGCCGAGCCCACCAGTCAGCCTAGCTTGTCCGAAGTCGTGCCGGGCTTCAACGATTCAATCTCAGAGTCGCTGAGCCAGTCCGTTGCGACTCCAAGCGCGCAAGCCCCTAGTAAATCGAATGTGTTAGCGGCAAAGGCAGGACCATCAAAAAACGTGATGAGCTTCTATGGAGCCGAATCGTCTGGGAACAGCTTTTGTTTCGTGGTCGACGGGTCGGGAAGCATGCGGGGTGGTCCGTGGGAAGCGGCACGTATCGAGTTGCTCAAGTCGATCGGCTCCCTGAAACCCACGCAACGCTTCTACATTATCTTCTTCAACAAAGAGGTGATGGCTATCACGGAACCGGGAACGAACCAACCGGCTAGCAAGCCGTTGACGGCGACTCCGGAGAATCTCGCGCATGTCAAGCGATGGTTAGATACTTTGCAGATTATGACCGGTGAGCCTCCCATGAAGGCCATGGAAGCCGCGCTGGAGATTGAGTGCGACTGTATCTACTACTTGGCCGACGGTGAGATGAGCGATAGTATCGCCAAGAAGTTGCTGGACATGCTTCGCAAAAAGAACCGGGTGAACGACATTATTGACGGCGAGGTGGTCGTAATGCCAATTCACACCATTGCCTACTATTCGGACAAGGGACTGGAGATCATGCGGCGCATAGCCGAAGAGAACCGCGGGCAGTTTGCCTACGTCCCCAAACCCAACAAGCCCAAGTCCAGTCGCTAGAGTGTCGTCCTGCCGAGTCTTGATGTCGGAGGGGGAATTCCACGACAAGTGTCAAAGAATGTCGTTTGGGAGCCCCAAATCGCGGATTTGCCAGTTTTCCTGGGGCTTAGAAGCCCTGAAGAATCATTTTCATTTGCTTGATTGCCCAGTTCTGTAACAATAGATGTCTGAGCGTTGGTTCTAAATTGCTTGTTTAGAAGCAACCTTTGTATCGCCACCTTCGGGGCTAAATGCTCCAGCGGCCTCAAAACCGGGGCTTGTCAGCCCCGGCAGAGAATATGTCGGCACTTCGTGACTAAAAGCGCAACTCCAAAGCTAACGCTTCGGGTTATGAGACTCGCTCGCAGTACTTGATCAACGCTCCAGAACAATCACAGGCAATCGCGAACAAAAACAGACTTATGTTCTTTCAGCGACCCAAAGTTAACTTTGAACATGGAGCGAGAAACACAGTTTCGTTCCTGCTCAGCATGACGGTTCACGTCGTGTTATTGTTGGTATTGGCGTGTTGGGCTGTGATTGCTGGGCGATCCACCAACGGGATCATGCTGATTTCAGCAAACGGCGATAACGTCGATACTGTTCTCAATTTAGAACCTGCACCTAGCGCCTCGGAATCCTCGATCGACGCCTCGTCCACCGAAGAGGCCCTGCATAAGCAGTTTGAGTTTGAGTACAAACTGGATAGCGACTTGATGTTGCCACCAGGGTCGACCGAATCATCCGCGATAGCCGCTTCGCTAACTTCGACTGGAATCAAGGCAATCTCAGACGGTTTGGACACGCGTGGACTTGGCCGAGGGGCGACTTTTTTTGGGACCTACGCACAAGGTGGTCGATTCGTCTATGTGATCGATAGTTCCAAGAGCATGAAAGGCGATCGCTGGATCATTGCTCGACAGAAGCTGATTGAAAGTCTGAAAAGCCTGGGACGCGAGCAAGAGTTCTTCGTTATTTGCTTCGACGAACAGACTTCGCTGATGTTCAACTGCGAGCCCGAAGCCATGGAGTTTAAGCGAGTCAACGACATGATCATCGAGCGCGTCAACCGTTGGCTTCGCTCGCGAACGCTCGGCCCGAATACGATGCCAGCGGAAGCTTTGCAGTATGCACTGTCAATGCAGCCGGACGCGATCTTTGTGCTGTCCGATGGCGAGCTACAGGACAACACGCTGCAGATGTTGCGAATGACCAATATCTCTGTTGGATCGAAGAAGCAGATCCCAATTCATGCGGTCCACCTACTTAGCGAACAGGGCATGGAAACGCTTAAGCAACTCGCCGAAGACAACGGCGGGACATTCCGACATGTTTCGCGATAGAGTTGTGGAATAGGCTCGGAACTGATAGCCATATTTCTCTGTCGCCATTAATCTGCCGCCATTCTCTGTCACCATTCTCTGTCGCCGTTCCTCTGTCACCGGTGGTTTAGCCAAGACGCATCCGTTAAGCTGTCCACTGTTGATGTTTGCAAATCCAGGTTTGCTAACAGTTCGATTGCAAGACTCTTCCCGACAATCTTGACGCGGGAAAGAGCTCTCCATCAAGGAATACATCATGTTGGATCGCCGTAGTTGGCTACGTGGAGCGGCTGCGTTAATGGCCGCTGGATCTGTTGCACTTTCGAAGTGTACAACTTCAGCAGATCAACAAACGGAACTCAAGCCGCGCAAAGGCCGCGTTCGCCAGTCGGTCATGGGGTGGTGCTTCAACCCCATGGATGCAGTCGAGCTGGCTCGTCACGGAAAGCGGCTTGGGCTGGTGGCGATCGAAGGTATCGACAAAAGACACTATCCGGCGATCAAAGAACTGGGCTTAGAAGTTTCGCTTGTCGGCAGTCACGGGTTCGCGAAAGGCCCCATCGATACCGCCAATCATGCTGACGTCGAGTCTTCGTTACGTTCGGCGATCGACACGGCGGTGGAGTTTGGATCGCCCAGTGTGATTACATTCACGGGAATGCGAGTGCCTGAAATGTCCGACGCAACTGCCAAGCAGAATTGCTTGGACTGTTGGAAACGCGTCATTGGCTATGCCGAGCAGAAGAAGATCACGCTTTGCTTAGAGCACTTGAATAGTCGAGACAACAGCCATCCGATGAAGGGTCACCCAGGCTATTTTGGCGACGATGTTGAACTTTGCATCGATTTGATCAAGAAGATGGACTCACCGAATTTTAAGCTGCTTTTCGATATCTATCATGTACAAGTCATGCACGGTGATGTGATCCGTCGCATCGGTCAGTATCACTCTTGGATTGGGCATTACCATACTGCGGGAAATCCAGGACGCTGCGAAATAGACGAGAATCAAGAGATCAATTATCCAGCCGTGATGCGAGCCATTTTGGAGACTGGCTACCGTGGCTATGTGGCGCAAGAGTTCATTCCGACTTGGAAAGATCCCTTAAAATCGCTGGATCATGCCATCGGAGTTTGCGATG
>CAYWNG010000460.1:0-5730 GCA_964458685.1 uncultured Pirellulaceae bacterium | reverse complement strand
GACAACTTTAGCAGCTAGTTTCCATCGAGGCTTCATGACGAAAGGTACGTTACAACTAGGATCATAAAAAAGCACAGGGTCGGAACGTCCGACCCTGGTACTAGGATAATCTAACATTTTTGCGGGCTGTTGATCGCAACTGCGACAGTACGTCTGACTGGGTTATCGGCTTCCGCCGCTGGAACCCTTGGAACCGCGCTTCAATAATCCGCCGCGACCGCCACTGCTACCCTTGCTGCCGCCTGAGGATGCACTGCCACCGGACGATGCTGTACCACCTGAGGAAGCACTTCCGCCGGACGATGCGCTACCGCCGCTAGAGCCTTGGCTTGCCGCTCCACCCGACGAGCCGCGTTTCTTCAACAGACCGCCAGCTCGACCGCCTGAAGATCCGGAACTGCCGTGGCTACCAGCACTAGCGCTTCCGCCCTTGGAGCCACCGCTAGAACCACCACTCGAACCATGGCTACCGAAACGTGCTTGTACGTTTGCACTTGTGAGGGCGATTGCCACAACAACGCCGCAGGCTGCGATCCACTTTGCACTCTTTTTCACTGAAAACTCCTTTGTAACATCGAGAAGATCAACTTGGGCAAACACCCGAATATGGCCACCTGAGCAACATAGAAAGCAGTCTCGCTAGAACCCCGGAAGCGACAAAAAAGAAGCTTCAGGTGATTGCTCTCAGAATCCGTGCGGAGACGCTCCATCGCTCAACTACCAACTAGCGACCAAGAAGTCGTGAAATATACCCACATCGGCGACTTGAGAATAGAAACCAATACTACCTTGCCGGTTCTTTGCCGGTAATCGGTAACCACCTGTTTTTTTGATTTGATTACCCAGTTAACGCAAGTTCAAGCCGCGTATTTCCGATCAGCTTAACATTTCGTTGACACAGGCACCGAAGAGAGCCTCAGCGACTCCATCCGCATGTTGTTTGCTAGTAAATCTTGAGGGTCTAAGCATTTTGAGGGAGATCTATCGATGTGGATGAAGAGTCGTTGGTTTCAAAAGTTGGGAGGCGGATCGCTTGAGCAATTCGGTCTGCGACTGTGGTCAAGACTGCAATTCTCAGCCCTCAATGGACGCAAGGATGCAAAAACCGTTGGGCTTCTGTGGGAAGTCCACAAGAATAAGAGATCACTCCTTTCAGCTTTCGAAGCCTTTCTGGTCTACTCGGCAGCCCGAGCGCAGGCCAATCAACCCGGCGATTTTGCCGAAGTCGGTGTCTACAAAGGCGCATCTGCAAAGTTAATTGCCGAAGCTAAAGGCGACAAGAAGCTGCACTTGTTCGACACCTTTGAAGGCCTGCCACCGGATTCCCAAAACGATCCAGGGGTTCACCGCGAGAACCAGTACACTTGCAGTTTGGAGTCTGTCCAAGAGTATCTGAAGAACTACAGCAACCTCCATTATTACAAAGGCATCTTCCCTGAGTCGACTAGTGGAGTCCCCGAGGCGAAATACGCCTTCGCACACTTCGATGTCGATCTTTATGACGGAACGTTGGCCTGCTTGGAATACTTCTATCCGCGGATGAATCCCGGCGGAATCATGTTGTCGCACGATTACGGCTTACTGTCAGGAGTTGAAAAGGCCTTTAAGGAGTTCTTCGCTGACAAGCCTGAGACCATCATAGAACAGCCTACGACGCAGTGCATGGTCGTCAAAAGATAGTCGATCGCCTCTTAAGGCGAACTCCGGGTAGGTCAAACTCCTGCCGGGTTTGACCACGTTGGACTTTGGTCACAAATGGAGTTCCGCAATTACGAACATCGCGACTACTGCCTGTCTTATGAGCGCTCGCTACTTCGGTTCAGAATTGCAGAGCTGCTGACTCAATCAAATCGCTCAGTCATCTCCGGTTCTTTCCGGCAGATAAGAACCTACCAAGACACTCCGGGTAGGTCAAACTCCTGCCGGGTTTGACCACGTTGGACTTTGGTCGCAAATGGAGTTACGTATGCCTGGCGGAACAACGTGTACCGGTCAAACGATTAGTCGCCCTCTGTCGCGTCTAGTCTATGATATGGTTTCGAACCGGGCATTACATCAGTCGATCTTGCGGTGCTGCGAATCCGCCCATCGAGCGAGTCGATGAATACAATTTGCATTCGTTCCGGCGTAGAACACGCGAATTCCATTTCATGCGGGACACATCCATTGAAGTAGCCACGCGATGCAAGCATCCACTTGTTTCGAATTTCATGAGTGGCTGAGTTTCCCTCTGCTGGGAAGGGTTCAGGTAGATGAAGCGAAAGCAATCGCAGCCAGAGTTCGAGCATCTCGTCTCGCATCCAAAATCCGGGCTCATCGCCGGTATTGTCATCAGTGATTGTGACGAAGGATGTACCCATACATTTCAACGACAGAACGGCTGACATCATCAAGCACGCGGGGTGAGGCCACCCAGTGTAGGAACATCCGTTGGCGGGCTTTGGTGGAACTCTTTACTATCCCGCATTGCTCCATTCTGCAATGGTCCAAAAGCTCAACACCTCTACCTTTGGAATTGCCTGCTTTACCAGCGCACGCTCTGACGAAATGTTTTCCTCGATCTCAGCACGGTTCAGTCTGAATTCTTCGAAGTCGTCTCCCTGATATCTGACAATCACGCGTGTGAGAGATGGAAGCTGCCTGAGGCTAGAAAGCGACTGCTGCGCTGAGCCTTGAGGGACATCGACATAGACAACATCAACCGTGTCGAATAACCAATTTCGTATTTTGACATCTTGGATCGACTCGCAATACTCGCCGCTTTTGAATTGAACAGCAAGGCCTTCTTTGAGCAATTCAGCGACCAGTTTGCGCTGATTCGCCTTCGAATGCACCACATATACACTGACGAAGCTAAGGAACAAAGTAGCAAGCCCAATTAACCAACTGCGTCGACTCATAAGTTCTCCTTTCATCGTCCGATTTAAAGCGATAACGTTTGCGACAGCGAGCCCGAGCAATGTTGAATGAGAATATTCTAGAGTTTGTCTATGCGATCGTCGGTCCACTGGATTCCAGGAACCCGTTTTTCGATTCAACTCAGTCTGGTGACGATTGAAATCTTGCTATGGGCTTTCCCTCACGCACGATCGCATAACCCCATTCAGGATGCTCATTTCGCTTAGAATTATAGTACCACAACTCATCCTGTTCCTCCATGGACGCGACGAAATGCTTCCAGCAGACATTCATGAAACCGAACGGGATACCGTCTATGTTTGGACGCTCCGAGTACGATGAATTCTGTCTTTCAGCCTGTTCAACGGAAACTCTTGACTCAAGCCGGGACGCTTCTATGTAGGAGCCAGTTCCACTAAAGTCAGGTGGCGACGCAAATCTGTCTCGCATCATCCCGGCGATGTCAAAGACCAATTGGGATTGGATCAAGACGATCCAAACAACCGGATTGCAAAAGAACACGATCGCGAGAAGTCGAAAAACGCCACGACTGTTGCGCATGACCGCCACAGAGTCCCAGAACAGGGACGCGAGTGAATAGAATTCCATTCGTATGAATTGGCTCATGCTTCTCGCTCAGATGTTCAGATGGCGTTCTCCTGGTTCGCCCCGCAACGTGCATTGGATTGGCGACGATCGAGGGAACTATTTGGATCAATTCAATCTTAGCCTGTTGATTTCAGCATTTGAAGGTGTTAGAACGATTTTCGTCATCCGACGCAATTGACAAGCAGAATATCTATCAATTGCAGATCAGGCTCTTACGAATGGATCACTAGTGTGTCAAGATCAAGGCAACCTGTCAAAGATCAGCGAAGTGGACTTTCGCTGATTGAATTAATAGTCGTGATCCTCATCATCGGCATCTTGATCGGGTTGGCCGTCCCATCCGTTCAGGCTGCCAGGGAAGCCGCACGCAGATTGCATTGTCAATCTAACCTCAAGCAACTGGGTTTGGCAGCATTAAACTTTGAGGCTGCAAACAAGTTCCTGCCCGGGCCAACAATCTAATCATGAAGACCACAATTCGTTGTCTGCTATCCAAACTGATACTTGTCTTTCTTTTTTTGCTGGGGCCACCTGTGCGGCTGGCAATAGCCGATGAGCTTGCTGAATTGTCCGAGCGAGTCTGTAGCTTCTCAGAACGTTATGCCAAGGATGTTAGCAACGTACAGGTTGACTTTTCTGCGGAACTGGCTGGTAGAACCTTTCATGGACAAGCCGCGATTCACAAGGGTGTTTTGCCGTCTAACTTCCCTCAAAATGGCGCGTTCTTGGGTCGCAGTTCCGAACTCGGAAAGTTAGTCGTTAGAGGAGGTAATTCACAATACTCATTCAAAATCGTTAAGCAAGATGAGAGCTCGACATTCACTTTGGCCGAATTGGTAGTTCAGAGCGGAAAAGACAGTATCTATACTAGCTGGCGTCCCAAAAGTATTATGTACGCTCACTGCATGACCATTGACTTCGGAGTTGTTTTCGCGCCCATTATAACAGGCAATGTTGCTACCCAGGAGTTATTCCAGAACTCTCAGATAAAACGTAAGTTAATTAGTGTTGACGGAGAAAAAGCGGTAGTCGAATTCGCTTTTCCTCCAGAACATGTTAGTGAGCACACATCCGTACGGGTTACCTTTGGAAGCCGTGGCGAAGTTTTAGACAGCCAGATTCACGACCAAAGAACCGAAATGAATGCCGACGGGTGGAGCACGTTCACTTTGATGTATTCCCAATCAGAGAAGACGCCTTCTGGAATTCCTCTTCCCCAGGAAGTGCAGGGGGTAACGCGATTAAAGCAAGGCGACTCGACCACCAGTACCAACATAGTTCTCAAGGCCAATAACTATCGGTTTGAGAGTCGCGACATTGAAGAGTTTACCTTAACTCATTACGGATTCTCTGAACCGGAGGGTTCCACTGTATTAGGAAGGCCTGTTCCATTCTGGCTGCTGGGAACGCTGGCTGGAACCGGCTTTCTTGGGCTGGCTATCTATCTGAGAAAACGCGGTAGCAGATAAGACCAACGGTTAAGCTGATGTAGGGAGTTTTTGCGTTATGGCTAAGTTTTTTAGCAAGCGAGTCATCCAACTCGGATCGATGATTGCGTTAGTCGTCTTTGGGGTCTTTTTTTGGCGCTCACAGTTGTGGGTGCGATCAACAGTCAAGCCCGAATTTGACGTATCTGAGCTTTGCGTGATCGATTTTCCAATCAAGAACCAGGCCAACTTATCATTTACTATTCGCAATCCAAGCTCGACCCCAATTAGCCTCGTAGGCATCGGACTCAACTGCGGACCGACGGGTTGTGTTGAATCGGCAACGCAACTGCCGTGTATAGTTCCCCCTGGAGAGTCTAGAGAGGCGACTGTTAGTTTCAAATCTAGTGGAAAGCCCGGTCCCATCGAGGTTGGGTTTGAGGTGTACGTTTCTTCAAATAATGGTCTGTTTGCTCAAGAGCTATGCGTTCGGGGAAATGCAATAGAGCCAACGGCTGTCGAATCAGGTGAGTGAAATCAATCAATTGACCAAGCTCGTTCAACTCGCTGGATTACATTGAACTCCTCCTGAGATTCAGTATCGCGTCTGCAACCCAACTGTGCCCGTGAGGGCCTCGCATCACTAGCCGCCGAGGAACATTCCGATAGCAAAAGCAATGGTGGGATGCTGTAATTTCATGCCTTCTTCCCCAAATTGCACACAAACGATTTGAACGTTGCAGAATAGTGCGTCATCGATGGGCTTCAATACCCTATCAATGAGCTCAAGTAACAT